>DATNMT010000113.1:0-7111 GCA_035602495.1 Bradyrhizobium sp. | reverse complement strand
CGCGCAGCGCGGCGTCAAACACCATCACGGGCTGCGCGGGAACGGCAAGCCGGGGGTCGGGATAACGGACAATCGGACGAATGGTCATGTGACGTCTTATGCCGGTGACCCGCGCCAGACAACACGGCTGTTCGCACCGCGTGCGCGGTGGCGCGTTGCGCAACCCTGGTTTCGAGCTTGAAAGGCGAGGGCCTTTGCATTATGACTACAGTAGTTATATCTGAAGGGAACCCTCGATGCGCGAAATCCAGCTCCGTGATGCCAAGCCCAGCCTCTCTGCGGTGGTGGACGAGGCGATGCAGGGCAAGCCGGCGGTCATTACCCGTCATGGCAAGCGCCAGGCGGTGGTCGTGAGCTACGAGGAGTGGCAGCGGCTATCGACCGTTCCGAGCTTCGGTCGCCTGTTGATGACGGCGCCGTCGGCGGCGGCCGACTTGCCCGGCCGCCGCAGGTCGCCTTTGCGGAAATCGGGTCTCTAATCCGCCAGTGTACCTCGTCGATACCAATGTGATTTCGGCCGCGGCACCCTCCCGACCGGCCTCGACCGCCCTGATAGAGTGGATGGATACGCATTCGGCATCGTTGTTCATGTCGGCCGTGACGATGGCGGAGATCGAGGACGGAATCGCCAAATTGCGGCGAGAGGGCGCCAGGCGAAAGAGCGCTGATCTGACGGCGTGGCTCGATACGGTCCTGCACCTCTACGGCGATCGGGTCCTTGCTTTCGACGCGGCGACCGCGCGGATCGCCGGCGCGATGTCGGATCGGGCGCGCGGGCTGGGACAGGCGCCGGGATTTGCCGACATCATCGTCGCGGCCACTGCTCGGCATCGCGGGCTGACGATCCTGTCACGCAACGTCAAGCATTTCGGGCCGTTGGGCGTTGCCATCGTTGATCCCTTCGTGAAACTGCCGCCGATGTGATCCAACTGCCGGTTGTTCGCGCCGCCGCTTTGTTCCATGATGACGTTGTCAAAACTCCTCGTTCCCGACCCGAGCGCGCCATGACCACAGAAGCGATCCGTCCTGTCGCCCGTCATAAGCCCTGGTACACGGTCCTGTACGTTCAGGTTCTGATCGCGATCGCGCTCGGCATCCTGATCGGATATTTCTTTCCGGACCTCGGCAAGGCCTTGAAGCCGCTCGGCGACGGCTTCATTGCGCTGATCAAGATGATGATCGCGCCGGTGATCTTCTGCACGGTGGTGCACGGCATCTCCTCGATGGGCGATCTGAAGCGCGTCGGCCGCGTCGGTTTGAAGACGCTGGTCTATTTTGAAACCGTCTCGACCCTGGCGCTCGCGATCGGCCTGATCGTCGGCGAGATCCTTCAACCCGGGCGCGGCTTCAACATCGATGCAGCCGCGATCGACCCGAAATCCGTCGCCTCCTACGTCAGCCAGGCGAAGGAATCCGGCATCGTCGCGCATCTGCTGGCGATCATTCCCGACAGCTATTTCGGCGGGCTGGCGCGCGGCGATCTATTGCAGGTCTTGCTGGTCTCGATCCTCTCCGGCTTCGCCATCGCCTATCTCGGCAAGACCGGCGAGCCGATCGCCTATGCGGTCGACCAGGCCGCCAAGGTGTTCTTCGGCATCATCCGCATCATCGTGCGCGTCGCGCCGCTCGGCGCGCTCGGCGCGATGGCGTTCACGGTCGGCGCCTACGGCGTCGGCTCGCTCTGGAACCTGATCGCGCTGATCGCGACGTTCTATCTGACCAGCGTGCTTTTCGTGCTGATTGTTCTCGGCGCCATCGCGCGGTTCGCCGGCTTCTCGATCGTCCGCTTCATTGCCTACATCAAGGACGAGCTGCTGATCGTGCTGGGCACTTCGTCCTCGGAGACCGTGCTGCCGCAGATGATCCAGAAGATGGAGCATCTCGGCGCGTCCAAATCGGTGGTCGGCCTCGTCATTCCGACGGGCTATAGTTTCAACCTCGACGGCACCAATATTTACATGACGCTGGCGACGCTGTTTCTGGCTCAGGCAACCAACACCAATCTGACGATCTGGCACGAACTCGGCATCCTCGGTGTCGCCATGATCACCTCCAAGGGGGCCTCAGGCGTCACCGGCGCCGGCTTCATCACGCTGGCGGCGACGCTTTCGATCGTGCCCGAAATACCGATCCAGTCGATCGCCATCCTGGTCGGAATCGATAAGTTCATGTCCGAATGCCGCGCGCTCACCAACCTTGTCGGCAACGGCGTTGCCTGCGTCGTCATCAGCCTTTCGGAAGGCGAACTCGACAAGGACAAACTGCATGAAGCGATGGCGCATCCGATCCAGCTCGGCGAAGCCCTCGAGCCCGGGGGCTGACTGCACGGGGCACCGAGCGTCCGGTCGCGGATGTTGGGCTCAGTCGCAGCTCGCGCGCGGGATCATCCAGGTCGAAAACGTCTGCCAGACGTTGCCGCCAAGATGGCGCTGATAGGCGATGAAGTCGGCATCGTCGTTGTGGACGAATTGATAGCGATGGGTGAACTTCTCGGTTTGTCTGGTCATCGAACTTCTCCCGCATCAGGAACTCCTTCTCACGTAGTCCGGACGCGGTGCCAATCAATAGAATGAGCATTGTCATACAATCAAATTGTCGAGAGGCTATGGGGTGTGGCCAGGTGAAGGCCGGACGCAACCGGGCTTGTAATTTCGGGAAATGGCAAGGCGAAACGGGGGAGGGAGCCTCCTGATATTTTTTCTGCGGGACGATGTCGGGTTTCGGTTCGCCGGATCGTCCTCGGGTCATCATCGAGATCAGGAGGTTCCCATGTCATATGTCGACGGATTTGTAGTGCCGGTGCCCAGGAATAAGATTGATGCCTATAAGGAAATGGCGCGGAAGGCTGGCGCGATCTGGAAGGAATATGGCGCGCTCGCCGTCGTCGAGTGCATGGGCGACGACGTACCCTACGGCACCTTGACCTCGTTTCCGCGCGCCGTGCAGGCGAAAGACGACGAAATCGTCATCTTTTCCTGGATCGTCTACCGGTCCCGCGCGGAGCGCGACGAGGTCAACCGGAAGGTCATGGCGGACGCTCGCCTGAAGGGCGAAATGCCGTTCGATGGCAAGCGGCTGATCTATGGCGGGTTCGAAATGTGGCTGGAGACGTGAGGGCTGCCACTTCGCGCGCGTCTCAAAGGATGAAGGCCGCCGAGATCGGATACTCAGCCCGTCGGCGCCGGGTTCATGTCGGCGTCGGGTTCGCCGGTGCGGACGCTATCGCCCTCATCAATCGCAAAACGCAAGCGCCCCGCATCGAGCCGCACGCGCAGGTGACGATACTTCACGAGGTAATGGATGCCGACAATGGCAGCGGCAAAGCCGGACGCGGCGGCGAGGCTAAGCGACCAGCGGGCGCCGAAGCGGTCGGCGACCCAGCCGACGATCGGCCCGCCGATCGGCGTGCAGCCGAGCGCGATGGCGAGGCGGATCGCCATCACCCGTCCGCGCATCGCGGGCGCGGTGGACAATTGCATCAGGCTGTTGGTCGAGTTGGTCAGCGTCAGCGCCGACACGCCGATGATGACGAGCGCCGCGCCGAACAGCGCGGTGTTGGGCGCGAGCGCGGCCAGCGTGCAGCCGATCCCGAACAGCGCCGCGCCGTTCAACAGCAGCGTGAAGTGCGGCTTCTCGCGCCGGGCGGCCAGCAGCGCACCGGCCACGGTCCCGATCGCCATGATCGAGGTCAGGAAACCGTATTGGCCGGCGCCGCCGTGAAAGACGGTCACCGACATCGTCGAGATGAAGATCTGGAAGTTGAGCCCGAAGGTCGCGATCAGGAACAGCATCAAGAGAATGGCCTTGAGGTCCGGCCTGTTCCAGACATAACGGAAACCTTCGACGAAGCTGCCGCGAGCGCGGATCGCCCGGTGCTGCGGATGCAGCTCATCAATGCGAAGCAGCGCCAGCGAACACAGCACCGCGACAAAGGAAGCCCCGTTGATCAGGAATACCCAGCCGGAGCCCACCGATGCTATCAGCGTGCCGGCAATGGCCGGGCCGATCATTCTGGCGGCGTTGAACGAGGTGGAGTTCAGCGCCACCGCGTTCGCGAGGTCGGTTTCGCCGACCAGTTCGGCGACGAAGGTGTGGCGCGCCGGCGAGTCGAAGGCGGTGACGCAGCCGAGCAGGAAGGCGAACACATAGACATGCCACAATTCGACCAGTCCGGTGATGGTGAGAATGCCGAGGCCGAAGGCGAGCGCGCCCATTCCCGCCTGCGTCGCGAGCAGCAGCTTGCGCCGGTCGAGATGGTCGGCCGCAAAACCGGTCAGGGGTAACAGCAGCAGATGCGGGCCGAACTGCAGCGCCATCACCACGCCCATCGCGGTCGCATTGTTGTGGGTCAGTTGGGTGAGCACCAGCCAGCCCTGGGCAATGCGCTGCATCCACGTCCCGACATTGGACACCAGCGCGCCGATGGCCCACACCCGATAATTGAAGCCCTGCAACGAACGGAACATGCCCTTCAACCTGCCTCCCATGAACCGGATCGATTTTTTCGCATCACGACTCCGCCAACTCCCTGATCAGCGCCGCGGCGGCCAAAAGCGTTTGCTGATCGGCCGGATCGAGCCGCTCCATGGCGGCCAGCAGCCATCGCCGCCTGGCGATGCTGCGCTTTCGTCGCGCCTCGACGCCCGCAGTCGTCAGCGCGAACAGCACCTGCCGGCCGTCGGTCGGATGCGGCCGGCGCTGGACCAGCCCCGCTTGCTCAAGATCGGCAAGCGTGGTGCCCATCGATTGCGGCTTTACCCGCTCCGAGCGGGCGAGGTCCGCCGTGGTCACGGCGCCGCCCTTTTCGAGCCGGGCCAGGGTTGCATTCTGCGACCAGGACAGTTCGCCCGGGTTCACTTCCGTGCGCAGCCGCCGCGCCAGCTGACCGATCGCCAGCGAAAGCTCGGTCGCGGCCGTCTCAAGAAGCACGGGAGGGTCCTGGAGGGTGTCCATAATGCCAGGGTAGATCTTAACAGTATAACTGGCAAGTTAAACTTGCAAGTTTATCTGTCGATCAAATTATGTATGAAAAATCAAACCGTTGCTGAGTACCCCGCGGTATCGTGCAACGAGGTGAGGGCGCCAACGTCGTTGTGTATGATGCGATGAGTCTGGCGAAAGGGCGATCGAGTTACCCAGGTCGCATAGCCGAAGATTGATATCCCCTCCGACCAAACCAAAAGCAGGAATCCCGATGGCACGCGTGCGCTGTATCACCGAAATGGGCATGGGCGTCGATGTCCATGGCAAGGATGCCACCAAGGCGGCCAGGCGCGCGGTCTCCGACGCCATCCGCCACTCCAGCCTCGGCTTCTTCCGGATGCTGGGCAAGACCTCGAGCGACATGTTCGTCGATGTCAGGATCGGCGTGCCGGATCCCAGCTCGGTCGACACGTCGGCGGTCGCCAAGGAACTGCCTTACGGCACCGTGACCGTCACCGCGGTCGAGGGTGGGCTCAGGGTGGATGACGAGCGCGGCGGCGATGCCATCATCATTGCCAACGCTGCCGTGATTGTGAGTCTGGACGACGGCGCGCCCGACTAGACACTCGCTGGTCCGTGGTTCAAGCTGTCCGGCGCAGGCTCGCGTTCGAGCATGGAATCAGTCATCGGGCGAAGGAGCGTCGTTTGCCATGAACCGTTTTGCAAAACCGCTGCTGGCGTCAGCCGCGTTGTGCGCGGCGACCATGTTGCCCGCGCATGCGGAGATCGATGTCGTCACGCTCAAGGCCGCGATCGAGAAATCGGTCGAGGCCGACTATCCCAAACTCGACGCGCTCTACAAGGATATCCACGCCCATCCGGAAATCGCGTTCCAGGAAGTGAAAACCGCGGCCAGGCTCGCAACCGAGATGCGCGCGCTGGGCTTCGAGGTCACCGAGCACGTCGGCAAGACCGGGCTGGTCGCCATTTACAAAAACGGCGAGGGCCCCACCATCATGGTGCGCACCGAACTCGACGCGCTGCCGATGGAAGAGAAGACCGGTCTTGCCTATGCGAGCCACGACAAGACCGAATGGCACGGACGCGAAACGTTTGTGGCCCACAGCTGCGGCCACGACATCCACATGGCAAGCTGGGTCGGAACCGCGAAGACGCTGGTCGGCCTGAAGGACCGGTGGCAGGGCACGCTGATGTTCATCGCCCAGCCGGCGGAAGAGATAGTGTCGGGCGCCAAGGCCATGCTGGACGACGGCCTGTTCATGCGATTCAAGAAGCCCGATTTCGGCTTTGCCCTGCATGACGGCGCCTTCGCCTACGGCAACATCCTCTATCGCGCCGGCATCGGCTCGTCCAATTCCGACAGCCTGTACATTAAATTCTTCGGCCGCGGCGGTCACGGCGCGGCGCCGCAGGCGACCATCGATCCCGTGATGATCGCGGCGCGGTTTGTCGTCGATTTGCAAAGCGTGATCAGCCGCGAAAAAGACCCGACCGAATTCGGCGTGGTCTCGATCGGCGCGATCCACGGCGGCACCGCCGAAAACATCATTCCCGACGACGTGCTACTGCTGGGAACCATCCGCACGTTCAAGCCGGAGGTGCGCGCCAAAATGCTGGCCGGGATCGAGCGGACGGCGAAGGCCGCCGCCGCGATGTCGGGTGCGCCCGCGCCCGAGATCAAGATCACCGAGGGTGCCAAGGCCGTCATGAACGATCCCACCGTGGTCGAAACCGCCGCGAAGGTGTTGAAGACAGCGTTCGGCGACAAATTCAATACGTCGCCGCCGGGAACGCCCAGCGAGGATTATTCCGAATTCGTCAACGCTGGCGTGCCGTCGATGTTCTTCAATATCGGCGTCTACGAACCGGAACGCGTCGCCGCGGCGCGTAATGGTGGCCCGCCATTGCCCTCCAATCATTCGCCGCTGTTCGCGCCGGTGCCGAAACCGACGATCGAGACCGGCGTCGAGGCGATGACGCTCGCGGTGCTCAGTGCGTTCGACCAGCACGCCCGGGGCAGGTGAGAGCGGAGTGATGTCGACGCCGCATCCGCTCGATCGTCCGATCTGGCATGCGCTGACCACCCGGCAAGCGGCGCTGGCGGAGGGCGGCGCGCGGGCGCGGCGCTATCCGCCTGACATTGCGCCGTTTGCGGCGATGGTCGACG
>DATNMT010000094.1:0-28281 GCA_035602495.1 Bradyrhizobium sp. | reverse complement strand
CAACTCGTTCGCCTCCGAAGTCACCCGCGTCGCGCGCGAAGTCGGCACCGAAGGCAAGCTCGGCGGCCAGGCCCAGGTGCCCGGCGTCGCCGGCACCTGGAAGGACCTCACCGACTCCGTCAATGCGATGTGCGGCAATTTGACCGCGCAGGTGCGCAATATCGCCAACGTCACCACCGCCGTAGCCCGCGGCGACCTGTCGCGCAAGATCACGGTCGACGTGCGCGGCGAAATCCTCGAGCTGAAGGACACCATCAACACGATGGTCGACCAGCTCAACTCGTTCGCCTCCGAAGTCACCCGCGTCGCGCGCGAAGTCGGCACCGAAGGCAAGCTCGGCGGCCAGGCCCAGGTGCCCGGCGTCGCCGGCACCTGGAAGGACTTGACCGACAACGTCAACTTCATGGCGTCGAACCTCACGGCACAAGTCCGCAACATCGCCGATGTCGCCACCGCGATTGCCGGCGGCGACCTGTCCAAGAAGATCACCGTGAACGTGTCGGGCGAGATCCTGCAGCTGAAGGAAACGCTCAACACCATGGTAGACCAGCTCAACGCCTTTGCCGGCGAAGTGACGCGTGTGGCGCGCGAGGTCGGCACCGACGGCAGGCTGGGCGGCCAGGCCAACGTGCTCGGCGTCGCCGGCACCTGGAAGGACTTGACCGAGAGCGTCAACTCGATGGCCAGCAATTTGACGGCGCAGGTTCGCAACATCGCCGAGGTGACGACCGCGGTCGCCAATGGCGACCTGTCGAAGAAGATCACGGTCGATGTGCGCGGCGAAATCCTCGAATTGAAAGACACCATCAACACCATGGTCGACCAGCTCAACGCGTTCGCCGGCGAGGTGACGCGCGTGGCGCGCGAAGTCGGCACCGAAGGCAAGCTGGGCGGCCAGGCGCTGGTGCGTGGCGTTGCCGGCACCTGGAAGGACCTCACCGACAGCGTCAATTCGATGGCCTCCAACCTGACCGGCCAGGTTCGCAACATCGCCGAAGTGGCGACCGCCGTGGCCAAGGGCGACCTGTCGAAGAAGATTACCGTGAACGTGTCGGGCGAAATCCTGCAGTTGAAGGAAACGCTCAACACGATGGTCGACCAGCTCAACGCGTTTGCCTCCGAAGTGACGCGCGTGGCGCGCGAGGTCGGCACCGACGGCAAGCTCGGCGGCCAGGCCCAGGTGACGGGCGTCGCCGGCACGTGGAAAGATTTGACCGACAGCGTGAACTCGATGGCGGGTAACCTGACGGCGCAGGTCCGCAACATCGCCGAGGTCGCGACCGCGATCGCCGGCGGCGACTTGTCGCGCAAGATCACCGTCGACGTGCGCGGCGAGATCCTGCAGCTGAAGGAAACGCTGAACACCATGGTCGACCAGCTCAACCGCTTCGCCGGCGAGGTGACGCGCGTGGCGCGTGAGGTCGGCACCGAAGGCCGGCTCGGCGGTCAGGCCAACGTGCCCGGCGTGGCCGGCACTTGGAAAGACCTCACCGACAGCGTCAATTCGATGGCGGGCAATTTGACCGCGCAGGTCCGCAACATCGCCGAAGTCACCACTGCCGTAGCCCGCGGCGACCTGTCGCGCAAGATCACCGTCGACGTGAAAGGCGAAATCCTCGAGCTGAAAAACACCATCAACACCATGGTCGACCAGCTCAACGCATTTGCCTCCGAGGTGACGCGCGTGGCGCGCGAGGTCGGCACCGAGGGCAAGCTGGGCGGCCAGGCCGAAGTGCCTGAGGTCGCCGGCACCTGGAAGGACCTCACCGACAACGTCAACTTCATGGCCTCGAACCTGACCGCGCAGGTCCGCAACATCGCCGAGGTCGCGACCGCGATCGCCGGCGGCGACCTGTCGAAGAAAATCACGGTCGACGTGCGCGGCGAAATCCTGCTGCTCAAGGACACCTTGAACACCATGGTCGAACAGCTACGCTCATTCGCGGCCGAAGTGACGCGCGTCGCGCGCGAGGTCGGCACCGAAGGCCGGCTCGGCGGCCAGGCCGTGGTGCCCGGCGTCGGCGGCACCTGGAAAGACCTCACCGATAACGTCAACCTGCTCGCCGCCAACCTCACCACGCAAGTCCGCAACATCGCCGAAGTCACCACTGCCGTCGCGCGCGGCGACCTGTCGCGCAAGATCACCGTGGACGTGAAGGGCGAGATTCTCGAACTGAAGAACACCATCAACACCATGGTCGACCAGCTCAACGCTTTCGCGGGCGAAGTCACGCGCGTGGCGCGCGAGGTCGGCACCGAAGGCAAGCTCGGTGGACAGGCGCAGGTGCCCGGCGTGGCCGGAACCTGGAAGGACCTGACCGACACCGTCAACTTCATGGCGGCCAACCTGACCGAACAGGTGCGCGGCATCGTCAAGGTGGTGACCGCGGTCGCAGACGGCGACCTCAAGCAAAACCTGACGGTGAAATCCAAGGGCGAGGTTGCGGCGCTGGCCGAGACCATCAACAACATGACCGAGACGCTGGCGACGTTCGCCGATCAGGTCACCAGCGTCGCCCGCGAAGTCGGCGTCGAAGGCAGACTCGGTGGCCAGGCGAACGTGCCCGGTGCCGCCGGCACCTGGAAGGATCTGACCGGCAACGTCAACCTGCTCGCGGCCAACCTGACCTCGCAGGTGCGCGCCATCGCCGAAGTCGCAACCGCGGTGACGAAGGGTGACCTCACCCGCTCGATCCAGGTCGACGCGAGAGGCGAAGTCGCGGAGTTGAAAGACAACATCAACACGATGATCGGCAATTTGAGGCTCACCACCGACGTCAATACCGAGCAGGACTGGCTGAAGACCAACCTCGCCAAATTCACCAACATGCTGCAGGGCCAGCGCGACCTGACCACGGTCGGCCGGCTGCTGCTGACCGAGCTGACGCCGCTGGTCAACGCCCATATGGGCGTGATCTACCAGGTCGAGAACGAAGACAGCCCGCAACTGCACCTGCTTTCGGCCTACGCCGGCGACGGCACCAGTCCGCATCTGCAGATCGTCCAGTTCGGCGAAGGCCTGATCGGGCAGTGCGCGATGGACAAGCGCCAGCGGCTGGTATCGGACATCCCGGGCGATGCGGTCCCGATCAATTCGGCGCTGCTGCGGGTGGTGCCGAAAAATCTCGTGGTGCTTCCGGTCCTGTTCGAGAACCAGGTCAAGGCCGTGATCGAGCTGGCGTCCGTCAGCGCGTTCACGACCTCGCAGATGACCTTCCTCGAGCAGCTCACCGACTCGATCGGCATCGTGCTCAACTCGATCGAGGCGACGATGCAGACCGAGGGACTGCTGAAGCAGTCCCAGCAGCTCGCCGGCGAATTGCAGACCCAGCAGAAGGAATTGCAGCAGACCAACGAGCAACTCGAGCAGAAGGCTCAGCAACTCGCCGAGCGCAACGTCGAAGTCGAACGCAAGAACCAGGAAATCGAGCAGGCGCGGCGCGCGCTCGAGGAAAAGGCGACAGAGCTTTCGCTGACATCCAAGTACAAGTCCGAATTCCTCGCCAATATGTCGCACGAGCTGCGAACGCCGCTCAACAGCATCCTGATCCTGGGACAGCAGTTGACAGAGAACCCGGACGGCAACCTGTCTTCCAAGCAGGTGGAGTTTGCCCGCACCATCCATGGCGCCGGCACCGACCTGTTGAACCTGATCAGCGACATCCTCGATCTGTCCAAGATCGAATCCGGAACCGTGACCGTGGATGCCGAGGAAATCCTGACATCCAACCTGCTCGAGACGGTGGGACGGCCGTTCCGCCACGAAGCGGACAACCGGCAATTGTCGTTCACCGTCGATGTCGATCCCAATCTGGGACGCAGCATCGTCACCGATTCCAAGCGCCTGCAGCAGGTGCTGAAGAATCTGTTGTCGAACGCCTTCAAGTTTACCGCCGAAGGCGGCGTACGCCTCAGCGTGTCGGCGGCGCTCGGCGGCTGGAGCGCCGAACATCCCGTGCTCAACCATTCGCCGGCGGTGGTCGCCTTCGAGGTGTCCGATACCGGTATCGGTATTCCGCTGGAAAAGCAGAAGCTGATCTTCGAGGCGTTCCAGCAGGCCGACGCCGGCACCAGCCGGAAATACGGCGGCACTGGCTTGGGGTTAGCCATCAGCCGCGAGCTGGCAAGCCTGCTGGGCGGCGAAATCCATCTGCGGAGCACGCCCGGCAAGGGCAGCACCTTCGTGCTCTATCTGCCGCTCAAATACTCCGGACCGACGGTGGCTCCGCGGGTCAGCGCTTCATCGCAATACAGCGTTACGCCGGCAATCCCTGCGGTGGCGCAGGAGCGCGTGATCGAGCAGCTTCCCGACGACCGGCTCACTCTCGAACCGGGCGACACCATCCTCCTGATCGTCGAGGACGACCCGCATTATGCGCGCGTGCTGGTGGACCTCGCCCGCGACAAGGGTTTCAAGGTGCTGGTGGCGGCACGGGGTTCGGAGGCGCTGGATCTTGCAAAGCAGTTCCAGCCCACCGCGGTGTCGCTCGACGTGTTCCTGCCCGACATGCTCGGCTGGACGGTGCTCAGCCAGCTCAAGCACAATCCCCTGACGCGGCACATCCCGGTCCAGATCATCACGCTGGACGAAGACCGTCAGCACGCGCTGGCGCGCGGCGCGTTCTCCTTTGTCAACAAGCCGACCACGACCGAAGGCGTCAGCGCCGCATTGTCCCAGATCAAGGAATACTCAAAACCGCGCCGCAAGCGCCTCTTGATCGTGGAGGACAATGCGGCGGAGCAGATGAGCATCCGGGAACTTCTCGATCACAACGACATCGAGATCATCACCACCGGCACCGGCGCCGGCGCGCTTTCCACCTTGCGCGAGAATCCCTGCGACTGCGTCGTGCTCGATCTGCGGCTGCCTGACATGAGCGGTTTCGAGGTGCTGGACTCGATCCGCAGCGACGATGCGCTGTCCAACGTGCCGGTCGTCGTCTTCACCGGCCGCGAGCTTTCGGTCGAGGAAGACGCGGAACTGCATACCATGGCCCGCAGCATCGTGGTGAAGGGCGTCGAATCGCCCGAGCGCCTGCTGGATGAAACGTCGCTGTTCTTGCACCGTGTGATCACGGAATTGCCAATCGAGAAGCAGCGAATGCTGGAGAAGCTCAACAGTTCCGACGAGGATCTGGTTGGCCAAACCGCGCTTTTGGTAGACGACGATGCCCGCAACATCTTCGCACTATCCAGCGTGCTGGAGCGGCGGGGCATGAAGGTGCTCACCGCCACCACGGGCAGCGAGGCGGTCGCGCTGGTCCAGCAGAACCCCGAGATCGCAATCGTGCTGATGGATATCATGATGCCGCAGATGGACGGTTACCAGACCATCGGGGTGATCAGGGAAAATCCGGCATTCCGCCGGCTTCCCATCATCGCCCTCACCGCCAAGGCCATGAAGGGGGATCGCGAAAAGTGCCTTGAAGCGGGGGCATCGGATTATCTGGCCAAACCGGTCAATACCGAACAGTTGCTTCTCGCCATCCGCATGTGGCTCCATCGTTGATCGGGGCGCATGATGGACCATGAAAAGGTGAACATTCTTCTGGTCGACGATCAGCCGGCGAAGCTGCTGGCCTATGAGGTCATTCTCAAGGAACTCGGGGAGAATCTCGTCGTCGCGGCCTCGGGACGCGAAGCGCTCGAATACCTGCTCAAGAACGAAGTCGCGGTCATTCTGGTCGATGTTTGCATGCCGGAACTGGACGGCTTCGAACTCGCCGCCATGATCCGCGAGCATCCGCGGTTCCAGAAGACGGCGATGATCTTCATATCGGCCATTCAGGTCAGCGATATCGACCGCCTTCGCGGCTATGAAATGGGCGCGGTCGACTATGTTCCGGTACCGGTGGTTCCGGAGGTGCTGCGCGCGAAGATCAGGGTGTTCGCCGAGCTCTACCGCAAGACCAGGCAACTCGAGCGGTTCAATGCCGAGCTGGAAGATCGGGTCCGCGCCCGTACCGCCGAGCTGGAAGAATCGACCGCGCGGCTGCTCGAAAGCGAACAGCGCCGGAGTCTGGCGATCGCGGCCGGAAAGATGGGCTCCTGGGACTGGGACTGGATCAACGGCGACTGGATGTGGGACGAGGGACAATTCCGCATTTTCGGCGTCGATCCGGAAAGCTTCGTGGCGACGCCGGCCAGCGTTCAGGCGCTGCTGCATCCGGATGACGTCGACGAACTGCGCAAGGCCATGGCCCAGTTCAACAAGGGCGCAAGATCGTATGAGGCGGAATTTCGCATCATTCAGCCGGACGGCGACGTTCGCTGGTGCGTCGGCACCGCGGCCGCAACCGTCGACAAGGCCGGCCGCGTGATCCGGGTCAGCGGCGTCACCGTCGATATCACCGAACGCAAGCGCGCCGAAGAACGTCAGAATCTGCTGGCCCGGGAGGTCGATCACCGCGCCAAGAATGCGCTGGCGCTGGCGCAATCGATTGTCCGCCTGACGCGGGGCGAAACCGTCAAGGCCTATATCCAGGCGGTGGAAGGCCGGATCAGCGCGCTGGCGCGGGTGCACACCATCCTTTCCCTGTCGAGCTGGCAGGGCGCGGAAATCGCAAGGCTCGTCGACGAGGAACTCGCGCCCTATGCCACCGGCGATCAGATTGCGTTCGGCGGCTCCGATATTCAACTGCAGCCAGCCACCGCGCAGACGCTGGCGATGGCGCTGCATGAACTCGTCACCAACTCGGCAAAATACGGCGCGCTGTCGACGCACGCCGGCCGCCTGAACATCACGTGGCAGATCGACCGCGATGTCCTGCAGATGGTCTGGGAAGAAAAAGACGGTCCGGTTGTCGAGAAACCGGCCTCGCGCGGCTTCGGCACAAGAAGCGTGATCGCCGCGATCGAATCGCAACTCGGTGGACGAGCCGAATTCGACTGGCGCGCCGAAGGCCTGATCTGCCGGCTGTCGGTTCCGCTCACGCCGGATATCGCCGCGCTACAGCTCGAAAAGCGTCAATCCGTGGCCGCCAACGGCAACCGGCTCAGTTAGATTTTTGAAATTGAGTCATTTTTCGTCACGGCCGCCGCCGCGACCGCGGCCAGCGCCGGCGCAGTGAGCGCGGGCCGCGTCAGAATGCGACCCCGAAGCGCCGCCCGTCGTTCCAAACGACCCGGCAGCGCTTCCTGGTGCCGGCAAACAGCAGATCGAATCGACCTGGCAGCCTGGGCTGCCCCCAGATCTCGAGGCAGGCGCCGCCGGGCGAATAATCCACCACCCTGCAATCGATGACCGGAGCCTTCGGATCAACGATCAGCTTGGCCATATGGGAGACCATGCCCCTCGGCCGGACACGTGCGAACCGTCGCGGATGCATCGCTGCTTCTCCAGGACTATGAGCCTGGACGATATCCTCGCAGGCTCTCTTAAAAGGTTCGTTTGGGGAGCCCTATCAAACTACAGAAATACTGCGGGACTCATCATGGCAAATTTGAATTGAGTTCGTTGCAAATGTCGGTGAGCCGCCGCCTTCATGTCCGGGGTTCGACATCGGCAATGGCGTTATTTCTGGAAGTCTGAACCGCTAGAATGCGACCCCGAGACGCCGTCCGGCACGCCAGACGGTCCGGCAGCGCTTCCTGGTCCTGCCGAACAGCAGCTCGAACCGATCGGGCAGCTTTATCTGTCCCGATAGCTCAATGCATGCGCCGCCGGGAGAATAGTCGATGACCCTGCAATCGATGACGGGCGTTTTCGGGTCAACGATCAACTTGGCCAGATCGGCATCTCTGCCCGTAGGCCGCACACGTGCGAATCGCCGCTGATGCATCGCTGCTCCTGTCTATCGCCACTCGATCCCAAATTCTTCCGGGTTCGCATTAAGCCAGATCAGCGCGGCCCGACTGTCTATCCGGACCAGGCGATCCTCATCCGCCGCCTTGTCGTTCGACAGGTGCAAGAAGAACGACCCGTCCGGTATTCGAAATAGCGTATCTCGCGCCTGGCGTTCGACCAGTGCGTCGGAATCGATAAACGGATACCTTCGCGAAGCAAGGAGCTTGATTGCAAATCGCATCGGTCAGCCCTCTGTCTGGATTGCACCACAGAGTGGTTAACAGTTTTCCTCAAATTGACGCGACGGACTCCGCGAGCCGTCGCGCGTTACTGGCGTCGCTCGCATGACTTCGCGAAGCCGCGACGGACCTTGTTGTCGCGGCGAAATGTTCGGACTGCCGGTGATGAGAAGTAGTGCATTCAGGCATATCCCCCATTTGGGGGAGTGGCGCATCGACGCAGCCATCGAACTGCCCGGTTTAGATTTTATCCTAGTATATTTTGTATCAGGATAATTCGTCGACCGAGGCGCGGGGGATACCGGTCTGGCTGTGCGGTTGCAGGATGATCAGCTTGAGGGTCGGGTCAGGCGCGGCCAGAAAAGTCGTTTGAAAAAAGGTCAGCCAGCCGAGCCGGGGATGATTGAACGACTTTTCGTTCCCCTCCCACCAGAGAACCCGCTGTTCTTCCCAAAACTGTCGGAAGAGATCCGACGCCTCGCTTAATCCCTGGACAAGATCAAGCATCTTCGGATCGTCGATGTACTTGCCATACTCAACTCGAAACTGCGCCACGAGGCGGCGAGCCCGAAAATCCCAATCATTGACGAGCGGTTTCACGCTCGGATCAAGAAACATATAGCGCAGCACGTTCCTTTCAGGGCTCTCCATCCAGGCCGGGAAGAGGTCCGCTAATGCGCTGTTCCAGGATAGCAATGTCCAATATTTATCGATCACACAGGCCGGAAACGAAATGGCAAGGACGCAGCTCTCAATTGCCCTGGTAGCTACTTCACCGACCCGGTTCGCAGCGCCATTCGGGTCAACTCGCTGGGCCACCTGAAATAGATAAGCCCGCTCCGCAGGCGCCAACCGCAGCACGTCGGCGATACGGCCGAGCGCGGCACCGGAGGGCGCAACCTTTTTCCCCTGCTCCAGCCGCGCATACCAGGTGGCACTGATCCTGGCCAACTGGGCAACTTCCTCGCGCCGAAGGCCTGATGTTCTCCGTCGTC
The DNA here is from genome assembly GCA_035602495.1 of Bradyrhizobium sp. Taxonomy (GTDB): domain Bacteria; phylum Pseudomonadota; class Alphaproteobacteria; order Rhizobiales; family Xanthobacteraceae; genus Bradyrhizobium. The sequence goes on along the minus strand of DATNMT010000094.1, from coordinate 19,261 downwards.
TTTCAGTGGCGCGGCTAACGTCCTCGGGATGGATGGTCTCTCTATGCTTCCGCAAAAATTCACCGAGCGCGCGCTGTCGCACGGCAGATCGTATCATGGGATATTTTGTACTCGGATAATTTTCGCGAGTGTCTTCCAACTCAGCTCCCCCTCGAGAGCAAACTCTAGACTGATCAAAAATTGGGCGACGATAAATTCGGTGACCGCGGTCAACCAGATCAATTTACTGAACGTTGTTATTTAGAGAGCATTCTTTCGGAATTGTCGAGCGATGCTTGTGGACTACCGTTGGCAGTTGATGCCGTAGCTGTAGGGGGCAATGGCGCCCTCCCAGCAACTCCCGGATGCGATCGTGCAGATGGCCGAGAATTCATTCCTGTCCGACGAGTTTGATGCTGCACTGCGGAGCGGCCCCTCCAGCATGGCGAGCACCTTCGGGACGCAGGTTTCACGACGCGGGTTTGCCCCGCACCAGAAAATGGTCAGTGGTATTGTCGCTTATCCGACAGAGGAACACGAGAAGGCACAAGATGACTTCGCGAAGTGACTAAAGCCTGACGTGCGGCCGCTGCGCTGATTCTGGCAGGGCCGTGAGACAAGTGTGAGGAGCTGGCATACCAGGGGTTTCTACGAGGAGCGGATTGCAGATGGCCTATGGGGACAGAAAGAGCGGGCGGGTCAATTTCGACCGCGGCATCCATGCCTACATCATGGGTATTGACGGTACCTGGCGTCGGGACTGCCTGATGATCGACGTCTCGCAAACCGGCGCGCGCTTGTGCATCGAGGGATCTTTCGAGGGATTGGACCTCAAGGAATTCTTCCTCCTTCTATCCTCGACGGGTCTGGCATTTCGCCGATGTCGAATGGTACGCGTCGCCGGCGATCAGATCGGCGTCGAGTTTCTTGCGCGAGACAAGTCAAAGAAATCCCTGAAGCGGCAACCAACCAGCGAGACGACCTGAGATGACCGAGGTACACAGAATAACCGATATCACTGTTTCAACCAAATCAACCGATCCCCTGACCGGCATCGTTCGGGTGAACGCCACCGACGTCGAAGTCAAATTCGAGATCACGGAAGAACTGGCGCACAAGATCTGCACCGATCTGGAGCGCTTCCTCACGCGATAACGGCCTTCGAGGCGCCGAGGGCGGCGGCGCGCTATCCGTTTCGAAAGCGTCCGGGAGAAACGAGATCAACCACTGATGTCCGTTCACGTCATCGCCGACACCGCCAACAAACTTTCGGCCCTTCACGCCATGCTGCAAGAGCAGCACGCCGTGACGTCGGAATTGCTCAGCGGCACAATTGGGCGATGCGGTGAGGTTGACGCCGTCGTCGTCGCCGCAGACTTGCGATGTGTCGAGAATATTGCGGCCCTGAAGGAAGTGTCAGGAAAACTGGCTCACATACCAAAGCGTATTTTCCTGGTCGATCAGAAAGTGCGTTTGGTCACTTTTCAAGCCTATGCCCTGGGTGCGACCAACGCACTCGGCACCCCGGTTAACCGGGCAAGGCTGCTGGCACAACTTGCGGACACCACTCCGGGCCGGAGTGGTCCGAACGACGATTCGTACCGCGTGCGTGAGGCCGCCTCCACGGGCGCGATTGCCATCGGGTCGATGTTCTCCGCCGTATTGACCTGCAAACCCATCGACGTCAGGGGCGCGATGGGCGCGGCTGGCAAGATCGCCGACAGCATCGCCGAAGAGGGGTTGTCCAGCTGGCTCGAGACGGTTCGCCGCCACCACGAGGGAACATATCAACACTGCCTGCTGGTGACGGGAGTAGCGATCGACTTTGGATTGAGTCTCGGCCTCGCCAGGCGGGACATTGAGCGGTTGCACTCGGCCGCGATGTTTCACGACATCGGCAAGGCCAGAATTCCGCTTGCGATCCTCGATAAACCCGGGAAACTCGATGCCGATGAGCGCGCGCTGATCGAAACTCATCCCGCGGCGGGGTGGGAAGTACTCAAGGGGACGGCCGGCATTTCCCCCGAGATCCTCGATGCGGTCCGCCATCATCACGAATATCTGGACGGCAGCGGATATCCCGATGCGCTTTGCGCCGGGAGCATATCCGACATCGTTCGGATACTGACCATTTCCGATATCTTTGCCGCATTGATCGAGCATCGCTCCTACAAGCCAACCACGTCGCGCGAGCGGGCTTACGAAATCGTTCAGGGCATGCACGGAAAACTCGAGATGCCGCTGGTCGCCGCATTCAGGGACGTGGCATTGAATCGGTGAAGCGGCGCATCGATCCCGCAGCAATTCCTTGGCCGCGACCGATCTCAATCATACACAAACGCGGCGTCGTCGAGATCGATCGCCGGGAATTGGTCCTTCTCGGTCCAGTAATCCTGGCTGTGCTGCCATTCCGGCTTGTCGCCGCGCTTCGGCAACAGGTGCATGTTGCGCATCATGTAGCCGGGATTGAAATTCTCCGGATCGATCCATGACAGCAGCGGCATATTGTGGTCTTCCGGCCGCAGCGCGGTGACGACCTTTTTCGCGGCTCTGCTTTTCATATGCGCCAGCAGGCGGCAGACGAAGTCCGCCACCAGATCGGTGCGCAGCGTCCAGCTGGCGCGGAAATAGCCGAACACCCAGGCCATGTTCGGCACGCCGGTGAACATCATGCCGCGATAGGTGACGGTGTCGGCAAAATCGAGCGGCTTGCCGTCAATGGCAAACGCGATATCGCCGAGCACGTTCAGGTTAAAGCCGGTGGCGGTGACGATGATGTCGGCGTCGAGCCTCTGGCCGGATTTCAGCAATATCCCGGTTTCCGTGAACCGGTCGATCTCGTCGGTGACCACCGAAGCCTTGCCGCTCCTGACGGACTCGAACAGGTCGGCGTCGGGGACGAAGGCGATGCGCTGCCGCCACGGCCGGTATTTCGGGGTGAAATGCTTCTCGATATCGTAGTCGGGTCCGAGCACGGCGGTGATCTGGCCGATCAGCTCCTGCTTGACCTGCTCCGGCTCGGCAATGCAGCGGCGCGTAAACGCATCCTGCTCGAACAGGATCTTGCGGCGCACGATCTCGTGGATCCATTCCTCCTTGACCTGGAGCTGCCGCAGCGTCTCGGCGAGTTCGATGGCGTTGCGGCCGACCCTGAAATAGGTCGGCGAGCGCTGCAGCATCGTGACATGGCCGCATGTGTCGGCGATCGCCGGAATCAAGGTCGCAGCCGTGGCGCCCGAGCCGATCACGACCAATCGCTTGTCCTTGAGGTCGATATCTTCAGACCAGCGCTGCGGATGGACGATGCGGCCCTTGAATTTGTCCATATCCTTCCATTCCGGCGTGTAGCCTTCGGAATGGCGGTAGTAGCCCTGGCACATCCAGAGGAAATTCGCGGTGAAGACCACGGGCTCGAGCCTGTCCTCCCTGACCGCTTCGACCGTCCACAGATTTGTCGCGCTCGACCAGCTCGCCCGCTCGATCCGGTGCTGGTAGCGGATGTGGCGCGCGAGATCGTTTTCGGCGATGACCTCGCCCATGTAGGACTTGATTTCCTCCGAGGTGGCGATCGGCGGCCCGACCCACGGCTTGAAGCTGTAGCCGAAGGTGTGGAGATCGCTGTCGGAGCGAATGCCCGGATATTTGTGCGTCAGCCAGGTGCCGCCAAAACTCTCCTGCGATTCCAGGATGACAAAACGGGCGCCGGGTAACTGCCTGGTCAGGTGATAGGCGCTGCCGATGCCGGAAATGCCGGCGCCGACGATCAGGACGTCGAAATGCTCGACCGACTGAGCGGCGGAAGCGGTGTGCGTTTTTGCGATGACGTTCATGATCCCTGTTCTTTTTATTGGCAACGCATGACGAGCACGTCTTTAAAACTCCATCATGGCCGCCACAATGCGCCAGATCAACCCATCGGAATCACAGCGCTGCGCCCCATTGCCGGGCGGTCTGCAAGATCCAGTCGCGGTACAGCGTGAGCGGGGTCACGCCGGTCAATCCGCCGCAGCCGCCAGTGCCGTTCGGACCGGTCGACCAGCTGATCACGCCGATGATGTGGGAGCCGCCCGGCTGGTCCTCGAACACCGGGCCGCCGGAATCCCCGGTGCAGGCGCCAAGCCCGTCGCGGGCACCCAGCGTGAGCGGATCGACGAGACGAATTTGCAACGTTCCGGGCTTTCCGGTCGCGATCAGGCCGGCGGCGCGAATGGTCCCGCCGCTCGGGCCCTCGCCGCGAATGGTGACGCCGATGCCGGCGATGGTGAAGCGGTTGCCCGGCACAATCGGGAGCTGCGGCGCGCCGAGCGCGGCCGCGGTCTTGCCCTGGGCAGGCGCTTCGAGCTGCAGCAGCGCCACATCGGCGGTGGCGCGATGCGCCAGCATCGCCTGCATGTTGAAGCCGGGGTGAACGGCCGTGGTTCTGACGTCGCGGAGTTGCGGCTGCTTGTCCGCGCCAGTTTCGACGAGCTTGTAGACCGCGCCCGGCTGCGCGCAATGCGCCGCCGTCAACACCAGCTTCGGGGCAATCAGCGCGCCCGAGCAGAAATTGCCGCGCGAGCCGACAATGGTGACGACGGAACGGCCGACGCCCTCGGCCGACGGCGCCGCGCCGCCGACGATCGCTTGCGCAGGTGCTGCGAACAGCAGCGCCGAGCCGGCCAGCACCGGGATAAGGATATTCATCGGAGCCCAACTGCCCGCCGCGCCATCACGCATAGAGTTCGGCATGTTCTTCACCGCAGCGCGAATAGGAATCTTTGATGCTCGCGAGGTTAAGCAGCACGGTCGCGACCGGCAGGCCGTCCGCCGCGAACACCGTGGTGCGCACCCAGAGGCTTTCGGTTCTGCGGCTGCCGCTGAGCGCTACCACCTTACGCTCGGTTTGATAGTCCTCGCCGACGAACAGCGGGCCGCGCGAGAGCCGGATTTCCTGATCGGCAAATAGCCCGACCGCAGGCCCCTTGATCGGAAGGCGATCCTCCTTCGCCCGGTACTGAAACAGCACGCTCAACATCTCCATCGGAATGATCGGACGCCCCCAGGGGTTATCGATTCCGTTCCGGTAATACGCGCAGGCTTCGGTGATGACCTTGAGCTTGTCGGCGAGCGAGAACGGGTAGAGGTCGCCCATGTTCTGGTCGAAATCCATCCGGACGGTCTGACGCGCGGTCTTCATAGGGCCCGGCCAGCGAATCCGGAGTTTCCGTGATGGGGTCTCGGACGCTTTCATGGGGGTTCCCTGGGCCATCGGGCGGCGACAGCTTACAGGACAGCGCAGTCAAGACCAAACTCCGCGGCGACCAAGCCGCCGGCGGCGGGCTGGTTCCCGAAAGCGCGTTATGTTAGCCGTTCCCCAAGTGATGGCGCAATTGGCAGGGAAATAATGCTCGAGGCAGTGATCTGGGATTTCGGCGGGGTATTCACCTCATCGCCGTTCGAGGCATTTGCGCGGTTCGAGCGCGAACGCGGGCTGCCCGCCGACATCATCCGGCGCACCAATGCCAGCAATCACCACGACAATGCCTGGGCGAAATTCGAACGCGCCGAGGTGGATCTCGAAACCTTCGATTCGCTGTTCGCCGCCGAATCGCTGGCGCTCGGCGCGGAGGTTCGCGGCAAGGATGTCCTGCCGCTGTTGTCGGGGGACCTGCGGCCCGAGATGGTCGAGGCGCTCAAGGTCATCCGCGCAAAGGCCAAGACCGGCTGCATCACCAACAACCTTCCGAACAACGCGATCGGCAGCGCTAGCGGAAGGTCGCTCTATGTCGCGGAGGTGATGGCGCTGTTCGATCACATCATCGAGTCGGCGAAAATCGGCCTGCGGAAACCCGACCCGCGCATCTACCGGATGATGGTGGAGGCGCTCGGCGTCAATCCGAAGGCTTGCGTCTATCTCGACGATCTCGGCGTCAATCTGAAGCCGGCGCGCGACATGGGCATGACCACCATCAAGGTCGTCAGTGCGCCGCAGGCGATCGCCGAGCTCGAAGCGGCAACGGGGTTAACGCTGCGATAATTCCCGACGATTTGCTTCGGGCCACGCCGCCGCGAGGGAGTTTCAACTCGGATTCGCCCGGGCCTCCTCCCTGAGGAAGTCGCGCAGACGCCCGGCCGAATCTGCGTCATCAGCATCGTTCGGCCACGGCTCCCGCTCCGCGCCGAAGCGCGCTCGTTCAATTCCAGATTCAACAACGGACAGGTCTTCCCCTGGGATAGAAGATATGCTTCGCCTTCGTGTACCCGGGAGGAACAATGCCAAAAGACATCGTCATTTGCTGCGACGGCACCGGCAACGAGATCAACTCCACCATCTCCAACGTGCTCAAGCTGTTCCGCGTCCTGGAAAAGGACGCGAACCAGCGGGTTTATTATCATCCCGGCGTCGGCACCATCGGCTTGCAAAGCACCTGGGAGCGCCTCAAGCAGGAAGCCTACGGCGTCTTCAGCCTGGCGACCGGCGCCGGGCTGGATGAGGATACGCTCGCCGCTTACCGCTTCCTGTGCGAGACCTACCAAAGCGGCGACCGGGTCTGGCTGTTCGGGTTCAGCCGCGGCGCCTACACCGTGCGCGTGCTCGCGGCATTCATTCAGCTGATCGGACTGTTGCCGCCGGACCAGATCGATCTGGCTGGATATGCGTTCACCGCCTACAAGAATGCCAGCGCCAGGAGCCAGACGTCCCACGCATCGGCCGACGGGAAACCTGCGTTTTTGGACGAAGCCTGGCACTTCAGCCAGGTCGCGGGCGGATATCACATCCCGATCGAGTTCATCGGGGTCTGGGATACGGTCAACTCGGTGATCGTTCCCCGGCAGGACCAGTTCCTGCTCGACCTGCAAACCCTGGTTTACACGCGGACCAACCCTAGCGTGAAAAAATTCCGGCAGGCGATGTCGATCGACGAGCGCCGCCGGATGTTTCGGCTCAATCGCTGGGTCGATCCGCAAAAATATCGGCCGGATCGCTTCGATGCCTCGACCGCGGTGGACCAGGATATCCGCCAGGTCTGGTTCGCCGGCGTGCATGGCGACGTCGGCGGCAGCTATCCGGAAACGGAAAGCGGCCTTTCGAAATTTCCGCTGCTGTGGATGATCGAACAGGCGGTAGCGGCCGGACTCCGCGTCGATCAATCCATGGTCAATCATCTCGGCTGGGGCCAGCCGAGACCGCACGCGTATGTCTATGTCGCCCCTAGCCCGACCGCCGAGTTGCATGTTTCGCTCGAGGGCGCGTGGCGGATCATCGAATGGCTGCCGAAGCAGGTAAAGTGGCGGGAGTGGCCGGCTCGCAAAAGTTTCCTCGGCTGGTATTTGCCGCTTGGCGAACCCCGGCCGATCCCGGAAGGAGCCATCATCCATCGCTCGGTGATCGACCGGCGGGACAAGGCCTCGTCCTACCAGCCGATCAATCTGCCGGCCACCTACGCGATCGAAGAGGGGCCGTTCCCGCCTACCGCCGGTGCCGGCGCGAGTCCTGCAACGCCGCAGTAGCTGGCCAAACAAATCGCCGCGGCGAGATTTTCGCGCTCCCGGCGGTGCACAACCATGCGGCCTGTGTTTTCATGATATCTGCCCGTCCGAATCCCGCCTTGCCGGGCTGAGGCAAAACCAGCATGCTTCCGTCCAAAATAACGACCTCGGGGCTGGCATCCCCGCGAGGCAGGGAGGGGATCATGAAAGAGCCAGGGAAAGAGTCAGGGCTCGACCGGCGCGACTTTCTCAAAGGCGCCGTTGTCGGCGGCGCTGCCGCGGCGGGCGGGACCGCCATCGCAACACCCGACATCGCGCAAGCCGAGACGCCGGCGCCGGCAGCGCCCGCCCCCGCACCGACTGCTGCCGGCTACATTTTTCTCAATCTCGATGAGGCCGCCTTCGTCGAAGCCCTAGTGGATCACATGGTGCCGGCCGACGAGATCAGCCCGAAGGGCACCGATCTCGGCGTCAACGTCTATATCGACCGCGCGTTGGCCGGCGCCTGGGGCAAGGGCGAGCGGCTCTACATGCAGGGACCGTGGAAACCGGGCAGCCCGAGCCAAGGCTACCAGCTGCCGCTGACGCCGGCACAGCTTTACCGCACCGGTGTCGAGGCCACCAATGCGCATTGCCGAAAAGCTTACGGAAAAACCTTCGACCGCATCGAGGCCGCGCAGCGCGAGGAGGTCCTGATCGGGCTGTCCTCCGGCAAGATCAAATTCGACAACGGGCTGCCGGTGCGGGCGTTCTGGGCCACGCTCTATCAGACCGTGGTCGAGGGCATCTATTCCGACCCGATCTATGGCGGCAACCGCAACAAGGCGGGATGGGCGATCATCGGCTTTCCCGGCATCATCGCGGTGCATCGCGATCATGTCGCGCAATATCGCGGCAAGCCGTTCCCGACAAAGCCGCTCGGCATCTCGGACATGAGCTAAAGGCGCGCCATGGCAACAAAACTGAAAGAGGTCGATGTCGTCATCGTCGGCCTCGGCTGGACCGGCGGCATTTTGTCCAAGGAACTGACCGAAGCCGGGTTGAAGGTCGTGGCGCTGGAGCGCGGCGCGCCGCGCTCGAGCGAGAACGACTATTCGCTGCCCAACATCCGCGACGAGCTGCGCTATGTGGTGCGCCACGATTTGATGCAGAACACCGCGCGCGACACCATCACCGTGCGCAACAATCCGAAGCAGGAGGCGTTGCCGATGCGCCGGCTCGGCTCGTTTTTGCCCGGCGAAGTCGTGGGCGGCTCCGGCGTGCATTGGAGCGGCCACACCTGGCGCTGGACCGACATGGAATTCAAGATCCGCTCCAATTACGAGGAGCGCTACGGCAAGAAATTCATTCCCGACGACATGACGATCCAGGACTGGGGCATCAGCTACGCCGAGCTCGAGCCCTATTACGAGAAATTCGAATATACCGCCGCGGTGTCCGGCAAGGCCGGTAATCTCGCCGGCCAGATCGTGGCCGGCGGCAACCCATTCGAGGCGCCGCGCCAGCGCGACTATCCGCTGCCGCCGCTGACGCCGATCCTCGCCAGCGAAGTGTTCTCGGATGCGGCGCGCAACGCGGGCTTTCATCCATTCCCGCGGCCGTCGGCGAATGCCTCGCAGCCCTACACCAATCCGGACGGCGCCAAATTCGGCGGCTGCCAGTATTGCGGCTATTGCCAGCGCTTTGGGTGCGAAGCCAACGCCAAGGGCAGCCCGCATATAACCGTCATACCGATCGCGATGCGCAATCCGAATTTCGAACTGCGCACCCATTCCTGGGTGACGAAAGTGCTGAAGGACTCCGACGGCAAGCGCGTCACCGGCGTCACCTACACCAACGTGCTCAACGGCGAGGAATTCGAACAGCCGGCGACCATCGTGCTGCTGTGCGCCTATGCCATCAACAATGTGCACCTGATGCTGCTGTCGGGCTTGGGTGAGCCTTACGATCCGGTGACGCAGACGGGCGTGGTCGGCAAGAACTACTGTTACCAGACCGGCGCCGGCGCGACATTGTTCTTCGAGGGAAAATATTTCAACCCGTTCATGAACGCCGGCGGCTCCAACGCCACCATCGACGACTTCAACATCAATTGGGCGTTCGACCGCGCGCCGCACAATTTCGTCGGTGGCTACAACGTGTCCGGCGGCTTCAACACGCCGCTGCCGATCGGCTATCGCCCGGTGCCGTCGGGCACGGCGCAATGGGGCAGCGAATGGAAGCGGGCGACCGCGAAGTGGTACCAGACCGCGATGGTGATCAACGCCTCCGGCAGCGTGATGGCCAACCGCTACAATTGCTACGACCTCGACCCGACCTATCGCAACGCCTTCGGCCAGCCCTTGATGCGCATGACCTTCGACTATCAGGACAACGAGCACAGAATGGGCATCCACGCCGCCGGCGTCGTCAACGACATCGCCAAATCGATGAACCCGACCAAACTCAACCCGGCGACCGCGCGCACCGATCCATGGACGGTGGTGCCCTACCAGAGCACGCACAATACCGGCGGCACCATCATGGGCACCAATCCGCGCGACAGCGTGCTCAACAAATATCTGCAGAGCTGGGATTGTCACAATCTGTTCGTGGTCGGCGCCAACGTGTTCCCGCACAATTCGTCCTACAATCCGACCGGGCCGGTCGGCGCGCTAGCCTATTGGACCGCGGACGCGATCAAGAACCGTTATCTGAAAAATCCCGGTCCGCTGGTGCCGGCATGATCGATGGCACACGCGTGACGTTGGCGTTGTTTGCGACGCTGTGGCTCGCCGGCTCAGCGCAGGCTGGCGGCGACGCCACGCGCGGCGAGGCAAAATTTGGGGATTGCGCCGCCTGCCACAAACTGGAAGCCGGCGTGAACGAGGTGGGGCCGAGCCTGCACGCCATTTTCAACCGCAAGGCCGGCGAGATCGCCGAGTTCCGCTATTCGCCGGCGATGAAGCGCAGCGGCATCGTCTGGACGCCGGAGACGCTCGACAAATATATCGCCGATCCGCAAGGCTTTGTGCCCGCCAACCGCATGCCCTATGCCGGCATGGCCGATGCCTCCGACCGCGCCGACCTGATCGCCTATCTGTTGAAGGCAGCGCAGTAGGGATTTGCCATTCAGGCAGTGTCCTCTCCTCCCTCTCCGCGCTCTTCGCGACCTCTTCTCCCTCTCCCCGTTCTTCACGGGGAGAGGGTTGGGGTGAGGGGCTCTATCCGCGGGCTCGACTCGCGGAGAGTCCCCCTCACCCGCCCGTCTTCGCTACGCTTCGCCGGGCGACCTCTCCCCGCAGGCGGGGCGAGGTGACTAACGTCGCTCCTTCCATGTGCGTGAAGCCCGACGTTAGTATGAAGGCGCGCGAAGCCCGCGATTTGCGCGGGCCAACGGTTACCAATACAATCCAGCGAAACAAATCGACATAACGGAGGTTGACGCGTGAGATATCTGGGCATTCGGGTTGCGGTTCTTTTCTCGGCCATCAGCGGCGGCCTGTTGGCTTGGCCGGCGCAGGCGGCGGACTGGAAGCCGGTTCGGCCGATCAACTTGATCGTGCCCTGGGCCGCCGGCGGCTCGACCGATCAGATCACCCGGCTGGTCGCCAGCGAAATGGAGAAGCCGCTCGGCCAGACCATCGTGATCATCAACCAACCCGGCGCTTCCGGCTCGATCGGCACCCGCAGCGCGCTGGAAGCCGCCAAGGACGGTTACACCTGGACCGCCGGCGCGGCGCAGGATCTCGGCGCCTACCAGACGCTGGGTTCGCTCGATACCTCGATCAAGGACTGGAATCTGTTCCTGAGCGTCGCCAACGTTCAAGTGATCGGCGTCAATGCCAAGGCGCCCTATCAAAACGCCAGGGAATTGCTCGACGCCATGAAAGCGCAGCCCGGCAAAATTTCAGTGGCGACCGCCGGCGTCACCTCCGCCGGCCACAACGCCATGGAGCTGATCTCCAAGGTCACCGGCGTCAAATATCGCCACGTTACCTATGACGGCGGCAATCCCGCGGTGGTGGCCACCGTTTCCGGCGAAGCCGAAGTCACCACGCAGCTTGCCGTCGAGCAGGCCGACATGATCCGCGGAAAAAGGCTGCGGCCGCTCGCCACCGTCAGCGACAAGCCGCTCGAACTCGAGGGCTACGGCACCATCCCGCCGCTGTCGGATACGATTCCGGGGTTCACGGCGCCGACCAATTATTTCGGCATCTTCATTCCCAAGGGCGTGCCCGACGAGGTGATCGCCACGGTGGAAAAAATCTGGAAGCAAACCGTCTCCAACAGCGAGGCGGTGAAGAAATACGCGACATCGCGCGGCGCGCTGTTTGCGCCGTCCTCCGGCGAAGCCGCGCAAAAGGCGGTATTCCCGGCGGTGCAGGCCAACGCCTGGCTGTTGTTCGACAGCGGCAAGGCCAAGGTTTCGCCCGATACGGTGGGCATTGCCAAACCTTGACGCGCGTGCCGTCCTGAACCCCGGTCTATCCTTATCGCCAGTGAGTCACGCCGATGTCTTCGCCTGAACAAGCCGCGCCAGCATCGTCCCCTGGCGGGCAGGAGGACATCGCCAGCTTGCGCGGCGATTTCCTCTCTGCGTTCGGCTGGATGGGTTTGGGCATCGCGACCGTGATCGGGTCGCTGATGATGGACCGGCTCGAAAACCAGGACATCAACCCCTACACCATTCCCGGATTGCTTCCGGGATTGTTGGGGATCGCCATGACGATCCTTGGCGCGCTGCTGGCGCTGCGGAGTTGGCGCCCGCATCTGCTCGCGACCGCTGCCGGTGCCGCGCCGGTCGATCGCGCCAAAACCAGGCGGCTGGTGCTGGTGCTCGGACTGTGTCTCGTCTTCGGCGTGGGGCTGGTCGGACATGGCCTGCCGTTCTGGCTCGCCGCCGCCATCCTCGTCACCGTCGCCATTGTCTCCCTGCAATATCAAGGCGGCCAAACGACCGCCCCGCCGTCGAACCCGCGCCGTCTGCTCAAGGCCGCCGCGATCGGTCTCGGCGCCGGCATCGCCATCACGATCGTGTTCCAGGAGATTTTCCTGGTTCGCCTGCCCTGAACAGCGGATGCCGTCATGCTCTCGGGTCTCAACGAACTCGGCCAGGCCTATTTGAGCATCCTGAATGTCTATTCGCTGGCCTATGGGCTCGGCGGCGCATTGCTCGGCATTATCGTCGGCTGCCTGCCGGGCCTGTCGGCGACGCTTTGTATCGCGCTGTTGACGACGCTGACCATCAAGATGGCGCCGAACGACGCCATCTTGATCCTGATCTGCTCCTACGTCGGAACGCTCTACGGCGGATCGCGCACCGCGATCCTGCTCAACATCCCCGGCACCGCGGCCAACGCGGCCTCCTGCGCCGACGGCCATGCGCTGGCGTTGCGCGGCGAGGCCGGTCGCGCCATCGGCATCGCCACCTCGGGCGCCTTCAGCGGCACACTGTTCGGCGTATTGTGTCTCGCGGCATTTACGCCGCTGCTCGCCGAGGTCTCGCTTTCGTTCGGGGCGTATGAGTTCTTCTGGCTCGCGCTGTTGGGCGTCGCGATGTCCGGCAGCATCGTCGGCAACGACCCGCTCAAGGGCTGGCTAATGGGCGCGCTCGGCCTGTTCGTGGCGCAGATCGGCCAGGAAGGTCTTTACGCCTACGACCGATTCACCTTCGGATGGAGCCAGCTTTCCGGCGGCATTGCACTGATCCCTGCGCTGGTCGGCGCGTTTGGTTTCGCCGAAGTGCTGACCACGCTCGCCGATCCCGCCGAGCGGCAGATGGTGGAGATGCGCGATTCGGTGCTGCCGCGGTTTCGCGAGGTCGCGCAATACTGGCGCACCGTGCTGCGTTCGGGCCTGATCGGCGTCTTGACCGGGCTGATGCCGGGCGTCGGCGAGGATGCCGGCGCCTGGATGTCCTATGCCGCCGCCAAGGCGGTGAGCAAGGAGCGCGATCAGTTCGGCAAGGGATCGATCGACGGCCTGATGGCGGCGGAGACCGGCGACATGTCCTCGATCCCCGGCCACATCATCCCGGCGCTCGCGCTGGGCATTCCCGGCTCGGCGCCGTCGGCAGTGCTGATGGCGGCGATGATCATTCACGGCATCCAGCCCGGGCCGATGCTGATGATCGAACACAAGCAATTCATCTACGACGTGGTCGCGATGACGTCGCTTGCGACCGTCAGCATCCTGGTGTTCGGGCTGTTCCTGATCAAGCCGCTGTTGCTGGTGCTCAAGATAAAGCGCACCGTGCTGATGCCGATCATCTTCCTGTTGTGCACGGTCGGCGCGTTTGCCGGCGCCTCGCGGCTGTTCGACATCTATTGCATGCTGGCGATCGGGATCGGCGCGTTCTTCCTGCGCCGCCAAGGCTACCAGATGGCGCCGTTCGTGCTGGGCCTCGTGCTCGGGGGGCTGCTGGACAAAAGCCTGCGGCGCGGCCTGGTGCTGTCGGACGGCAGCCTCGCGCCGTTCTTTACGCGGCCGATCTCCATCGCCTTCGCCACCGTGACGATCCTGATCCTGCTGCTCTATATTCCCGCGTTTAAGTCGCTGGTCTCGACCATCACCGGCGGGATCGGCAGGCAGCTCCGGCGACTCACCTCGCGGCACGCCTGAACCAGCAGGAGTTTTGCAAAAATGCGGATTGCCTTGTGCAACGAGGTCTTGGTGGAGATGCCGCTGGAGCGGCAATGCGAGTACGCCGCCGCGCTCGGCTATGACGGGCTGGAGATCGCGCCATTCACGCTCGACGCATCGCCGGAGAAAATCTCAACCGCGCAGGCCGCGAAAATCCGCGCCACCGTGGAGGCTTCCGGCCTCGTCGTCACCGGGCTGCATTGGCTGCTGGTAAAACCCGATGGCCTGTCGCTGACCGATCCCGACGCCGCGGTGCGCGCCCGTACCCTCGAGGTGATGATGCACCTCACCGGTCTCTGCGCGGAACTCGGCGGCGCGGTTCTGGTGCACGGCTCGCCCCAACAGCGGCAGATCGCGCCGGGAGAAACCCGTGAGATCGCGCTCGCCCGGCTGCGCGACGCCCTGGCGCAGGTGGCGTTCGCCGCCGCCCGCACCGGCGTCATCTATTGCATCGAGCCGCTGTCGCGCAAGGAAACGTCCCTGGTGAATACCGTTGCGGAAGCGGCTGAGCTGGTGCGTTCGATCGATCATCCCAATCTGCGGACCATGATCGACTGCAGCGCCGCCGGCCGGACCGAGTCGGAATCGATACCTGCGCTGATCGACCGCTGGCTGCCGACCGGCCTGATCGCGCATTTCCAGGTCAACGACCCAAACCGCCGCGGCCCGGGCCAGGGCGAGACGAAATTCGCGCCGATCATGGCCGCTCTGAAGCGTCACCACTATGCCGGCACGATCGCGGTGGAACCGTTCGATTATGTACCTGACGGCCCCGGCGTCGCGGCGTTCTCCGCGGGATATCTGCGCGGGCTGCTTGAGGCGCCGTAGCCCGGCGTGTCATTGCCGGGCTTGACCCGGCAATCCATCCTCTTCACCAAGACTCTTACGAAGGGTGATGGATGCCCGGGTCAAGCCCGGGCATGACAATGGGATCATTGGCGTCCGTCTCACTCCAGCGGCTCGACCTTGACGATCGAGGAACTTGGCAGCGCGGTTTGTCTCAGGCCGGTTTGACTGCCCTTGACACAAGATCTTCCCGTTCGAAGCCGCAGAATTTTTTCAGTGCCGCGAATAGCGCAAAGGTATCCTGGGATTTTCTCAGGATTTCCGTTGCGCCGGGATGGCCGCAAATCTCTCGCCTCAGGGTTTGTAACGTCACTTCAGTAAGCTGTCGTCCGGACAGGACAATAACCGGAATCTTCTCGGTCGCCGCCGTGGTGCGCAACCTCGTCAGCAAATATTGAGCATCGCCATTCGGCATGAAATAGTCGGTCACGATCACAGCGGGTTCGTCCCTGCAGGCCATCCGGAAACCCTGCTGGGCGTCGCAAGCGTATTTTACATCAAGACCGCATTTCTCCAGCCGGCTGGCGAGAAATCGGTTGATATCGTTGTCATCGTCGATCAGCAGCACCCAGGGACGCGCGCGCACGGCCGGCGGATGCGCAGCAGACTGCCGAATTCTGCCGGACATGCGGGGATGGATCTCCGCCAGCGCATCTTCGAGATCATCCCAGAAATCCGGCCCCTTGCGCGCGTAGTACGCCCCAAAGCCTTCGCACCTCTCGAGCGTATCCGGATCCCTGCTGCCGGTGATCACAATCACGTTTACCGGCTTTCTGTCGGAATCCACAAGACGCGCACAAACCGACAGGCCATCCACTTCCGGCATGTTGACGTCGATCAGCAGAATGTCCGGCTTGAACCGGGCTGCCTTGAGAAGCGCCTGGATTCCGTTGGAGGCGGTGTCGACATCGAAGCCCATGCGCGCGCAGTGATCGGCAAGCAACCTCACGATCGAAGGATCGTCATCCGCGATGAGCATCCTGGGGGTCTCTTCGCTCGATCGAAATTCGGCCAGCGTGCGTGCGACCTCCTGAACATCGAGTCTTTCGATTTCGCGCGCAGATTGCCGCATCATGGTCGCTCCTGTTCCCGATTGCCGGATTCGTGTCAGCATCGTGCAAATGTCTGCGGACCGTCCGGCATTTCGACATCGATCAGACCCCAAATGAACTAATGCGGGGCTAAGGTCTGTCTGCGTATTAATGCACAGGAGATCGACTGCCGCGTGACTATGCTTCCGGAACAGGCCGCACCATCTGGCCTGCGGATTCCCCGGGGTTCCCGGCATGGAAGATCAGACCATCAAGCGCACGGTCGGTTTGCTGGCCTAGACCGGGATCGGCAAGCTCGGCGATGACCGCGTCTTCGAGCGCGGCCGCCGCGTCGCTGATTTCAGCAAACCCATAAATTCCGCCGGCTCCCGAAAGGCCATGCGCGATATGCTTGATTCGACCCAGCGTGGCCGGCAGCCGGTTCCTATCCCTCAGCACCAGGCGGTCTTGCGAAAGCGCCGCGGCATCTTTCTTGACTCGTTGCAGGAATCCGGCCCGCAAATCGTCCAACGGATCGTGCGTCGGCTGCACGTAACTGCGCACTGAGGCCGCCAACGTCATCGGGTCGAATGGCTTCGGGATGACGCCGAGGGCGCCGAGCGAGCGAAAGCGATCGAGCTCGCGGGTCTGCGCGCGGGCCGTCATGAATATGACCGGAATGCTCGCGGTCAGGACATTCTCCCGCAGCCGCATCAAAGTCGCCGGTCCGTCCATTACCGGCATCATGACGTCGCATAAAATGATGTCGGGCTGCCAGTCGATCGCAGCCGCAATGGCTTCCTCACCCGAGCTACAACTTCGCGTCGCGAAACCTGGATCGAGGCCAAGCGATATTTCGACGACTTCGCGAATGTCAGGCTCGTCATCGATGTGCAGAATTCGAAGCGTAGTCATGCCACCTCCATGACGGGACGTGTGAGTCGAAGCGCCAGACGGTCACGTACCTCTTCCGTCAAATCATCAAGCGACGCGTTCGACTTGGACAACGCGAGCTGGACCTGCTCGTCACACGGAACGGCCGCCCCGTTTTTCGCAAAAATGATCACCGGAAGTGCGTTGCCGAGATTATCACGGAGGCTCGGCAGCAGATCCATGCCGAAATCCGTGCCAAGTGCCATGTCGAGCACCACGACATCAATGCTCTCGGTGGCAAGTGCGCGACGGGCACTGACAAGGGAATCCGCCGAAATCACATCTGCGGTCGAACGGAGCGCATGGGTCACCAGCGCGAGCACATCGCGATCATCGTCTACATGGAGAATGCGCAGACGTTTGGGCTGCTCTGGAGGAAGCGCAACACCAAGGATCTGGACAAGATGCTCGAAATCCAGTGGTTTACGGAGCCAATCCAGAACGTTGAGATGAGATGATCTGACATCGGTGCGCCCCCGGTCGGGATCGCCGGCGATCACGATGACCGGCGTGTCGCGGTGATGCGGATTTGAGCGTATGTGCAGGATCAGGTCAATTCCGTCGCCGCCCGGAAGTTTCAGGTCGACCAGAATGGCCGCGTAGCGGGTTGCGTCGGTACGCGCGACGCCGGCCGGCATCGTGTACGCAAAGTCCACCGCATACCCGACCCGCCGCAGGGTTTTCCGCAGCACGATCGCCGCATCCCGGTCGTCCTCGCAAAGCAGGATACGGACCGCGCCCGGATCGGAATCGAGATCGACTTCCCCCGCAATGCTGTCGTCCCACGCCCGCAGGTCGACATAAAAGACGGTGCCGCCGCCGGGCGCATCAGCGAACCCAACATCGCCTCCCAATCTCTCAACGATCTGCTTGACGATGCTGAGGCCGAGACCGGTTCCGCCCTTCTGGCGGGAGGTGGTGCCGTCAGCCTGCGCGAATTTTTCAAAGACGTGCGGCTTGAAGTCTTCAGAAATGCCGCAGCCGTGATCACGCACCGATACACGAACAACGTTGCCATTTTTCTCCACCGCGACCAAGACTTCTCCGCCTGCCGGCGAGAATTTGATCGCGTTCGAGAGAAGATTAGTAACAACCTGGGCAAGCCGGTCGGGGTCGGCATTGACGTCGCTGTCAGCCGGCGCAGTATCGAGTCGAACGTGCACGCCATAGCTCTCGGCGAATCCGCCATTCTCCTCAATCGCGTGCGCCGCCAGCGAACCCAGGTCGACCTGACTCAAATTGAACACGACGCGGCTGGATTCGAGCTTCTCGATGTCGAGAATGTCGTTGATGAGACGAACCAGCCGCTGGCTGTTGGTGTGCGCGATCGCGAGGAGACGCGCGGCCGATTTTGGCAGTTCGCCCGCCCATTGTTCCGCGAGCAGACCGAGCGACCCGGAAATCGACGTCAGCGGCGTGCGCAACTCGTGGCTGACGGTCGAGACGAACTCGTCCTTTAATCGCTCGGTTCGTCTGCGCACACTGATGTCGCGTATCACCAGAATTCTCTCGGCGCTTTCGAGCGGGCTCAGCATGATTTCGACCGGAAATTCACCGCCGTCCTTGCGCCGGCCGGTCAATTCAATCTCGGTACCGATCTGCAATGCAAGCGAGGAGCGAAGACCATTCGCGATCAGCCGTTCCGCAACGCGCTCTGGAATGATGTTTTTCATATTCTGCCCGAGGAGTTCGTCCTGGCAATATCCGAATTCCTTCTCGGCCTGGAGATTTGCCAGCACGATTTCGCCGTCATGGTTCACCACCACCATCGCATCCGGCGCCGCCTGGAGCAGCCCACGGTACCTGGATTCCATCCGCGCCACGCGCCTTTCCTCGTCCTTGCGCAGGCTGATGTCGCGAATCACCAGAATCCCTTCGCCGCTTTCGAGCGGGCTCAGCATGATCTCGATCGGAAACTCGTCTCCCTTCTTCCGGCGCCCGGTGAAATCGATCCCCTTGAGGATTTGTTGCGCCATCGCGCCAACCCCATCCTTGAGCAGCCGCTCCGCGAAGCCGTCGGGAATGATCTGCGTCACCTTTTGGCCTAACAGTTCAGCCCGGCGGTATCCGAACTCCAACTTGGCCTGAAGATTCACCAGGACGATCTCGGCGTTCTTGTCCACCACCACCATCGCGTCGGGAGCCGCCTCGAGCAGGCCGCGATACCTGGCCTCCATCTGCGCCAGATGTATTTCCGCATCCTTGCGCACGCTGATGTCGCGAATCGCCGCCGTCACCAGGATTCCTTCGGCGCTTTCCAGCGGGCTCAGCATGATCTCGATCGGAAACTCGGCTCCGTCCTTGCGCCGCCCGATCAGTTCGATCCCGGTACCGATCTGCTGCGCCAGCGCATCCGCCGGCGATCGAAGGCCGTCCGC
>DATNMT010000048.1:0-6463 GCA_035602495.1 Bradyrhizobium sp. | reverse complement strand
ACCAGCCTGGGTCCGCGCTATGCCCGGGTCTACAAGGGTGGCGCGACCGAGGCTGTCGCCGATCCCGGTGTGGCGGCGGCGAGTTAGTGGTCACTTCTATTTCTGCGCGTCGAGCACCTTCCTGCAGGCCTCAGCGAGCTTGTCGCGTTGCTTGTTCAGGCAGGCGATGATGCTGTGACCTCCGGCATCTTGTTTGATCGAGCTTCGCCACCCTGCCCATGAAAATCGCAACCTTCAACATCAACAATATCAACCGCCGCCTGCCCAGCCTGCTGCGATGGCTGCGGGAAGCAAAACCCGACGTGGTTTGCCTGCAGGAGCTGAAATCGTTGGACGGCGAGTTTCCGGCTTCGGCGATCGACAAGGCCGGCTACGGCGCGGTCTGGCGCGGCCAAAGGACCTGGAACGGCGTCGCGATCCTTGCGCGCAACGCCGATCCGGTGCTGATCAGAACCGAGCTGCCCGGCGACCCCGAAGACAGGGAGGCGCGCTACATCGAAGCCGCGGTCAAGGGCGTCATCATCACCAGCCTTTATCTGCCGAACGGCAATCCGCAGCCGGGGCCGAAATTCGACTACAAGCTCGACTGGTTCAGACGGCTTAAGTCGCACGCCGCGAAATTCATCAAGCAGGACATCCCGGTGGTACTGGCGGGCGACTATAATGTCGCCCCTGCCCCGCTCGATATCTATCCGACCAAATCATGGGACAAGGACGCGCTGATTCAGCCGAAGAGCCGCGCGGCCTTCAAATCGCTGGTGGAGCAAGGCTGGTGCGATGCGATCCGCAAATTGCATCCGGCCAAGCCGATGTACACTTTCTGGGACTACAAGCGAAACCGCTGGCCGCGCGATGCCGGCCTGCGGCTCGATCACCTGTTGCTGAGCCCCGTGCTGACGCCGCGCCTGAGCAAGGCCGGCGTCGACCGAAAAGTGCGCGGCGAGGAAGGCGCCAGCGACCATGCGCCGGCGTGGGTCGTGCTCAAATAGCCGAAAGTTGCGGGGAACGCCCGGGGCAACTTTATTGCATTGCGTCAATCGACGGCCCGAAAGCCCCGATCCGGGCGGTTTTATGAACGAGGACAGTCGTATGCAACATAGCGTGGCATGATAAACTCGGTTGTTTGTCAGCAAGGTTTGCCGTACCTGCCATGGCGGAATTGCGGGCTTTGCTGGGGGTGAGTAATTGTGACTGAAGCCAATCTGATCGGGGAGCGCCTTCGTGACACCGCGGACAACGCGTTGTCCCCGCGCAAGGCGATTCGACGGACCGCCCCCCTCGATGCCTATGATATTGCCACTGCGGTCATCCTCGCCGCGCTTGTCGTCATCGCGCTTTGCACCTTCAGGGACTACGCGATCTCCAACGACGAAGGCGTTCAGCACCGCTACGGCGAATTGATCATCGCCTATTACACCAGCGGCTTCGCCGACCAGCGCGTATTCAACTTTCAAAACCTTTATCTCTACGGCGGCCTGTTCGATGTCGTTTCCATCATCCTCGGCCATTTGATCCCGCTCGATCCCTATGATCTGCGCCACATCCTGTGCGCGCTGATCGGCATCGGCGGAATCGGCGCCGCCGCGGCGACCGCGCGACTGATCGCGGGACCGCGCGCCGCCCTGATCGCCGCGATCGGCCTGAGCGTTTGCGGCGCGTGGTATGGCAGCATGTTCAACC
Organism: Bradyrhizobium sp.; assembly: GCA_035602495.1. Classification (GTDB taxonomy): domain Bacteria; phylum Pseudomonadota; class Alphaproteobacteria; order Rhizobiales; family Xanthobacteraceae; genus Bradyrhizobium. The sequence continues at coordinate 4,783 of DATNMT010000048.1, read as the reverse complement.
ACACCAAGGACATTCCCTTCGCCGCGGCAATGATGGGCGCGACGCTGTTCCTGATCCGCATCGCACGCCGCCTGCCGTCGCCTCGCGCCGGCGACATCGTCGCGTTCGGCCTGCTGGCGGGAGCCGCGCTCGGCCTGCGGGTGATAGGTCTGCTGCTGGTGATCTACGCCGGTTTGGCGATCGCCCTGTACCGGCCCCGGCCCGGACCCGATGCGCGATGGCGATTCGTGATCGAATCCTCGACCCGGCTGTTGCCGGCGCTGCTGCTCGCCTACCTTATCATGATCGTGGCCTGGCCGTGGGCGGCGCTGGCCCCGCTCAATCCGATCCGCGGCTTGTTCGCATTCTCGGAATTCCAGTACCCGATCCGCACCGCGCTCGCCGGTCAGATCTACGAGATGGCGAACGTGCCGCGGCTCTATGTGCCGATCTACATTTTGATCCGCGAGCCCCTGCTGACGCTTTTCGGCGCGGCGCTGGCGGTGATGTTCGTGCTGTTGCCGCGTCTTGCCGCCGGTTCGAAGCAGCCGCAGCGCAGGGATATCGCGCTGGTCACGCTGACGGTGCTGCTTCCGGTGGCCTGCCAGGTGATCTGGCACGGCCCGGCCTTCACCGGATTGCGCCATTTCCTGTTCGTGCTCCCCGCGCTGGCGACGCTGGCAGGCATCGGGCTCGACATGGGCGTGACCGCGCTCGCGACGCGAGGCCGCTTGGTCGGCTCCGGCGCACTGGCCATCGTAACCGCTTGCTTCCTATGGAACGCAGCGACCCTGGTCAGGCTGCACCCCTACGAATACCTGTTCTACAACACCGTGGTCGGAGGTCTGGAGGGAGCGTCGGGCCGCTACGACCTCGATTATTGGTTCAACAGCATGCCCGAGGCGATCAACCAGCTCGAGGCCTATCTGCGCCGCACCGAACCCGTCGATGGGAGCAGGCCAACACCGATCTATTCTGTCGCGGTTTGCGGCGAACGCCTCGCTTTCGAGAAGACCGTCACGCTCCCGCAATTGCGCTGGGATTTCAAGTCGGAATGGGACGAGTCCGAGTTCTTCATTGCGCCCACCCATATGCATTGCAACAGCGATCTCGACGGCAAGGTGATCGGCACCGTCGAGCGGCTCGGCGTCACCATCGCTTACATCAAGGACCGCCGGGCGCTGATCCGGCCTGTGGCGACGGCGGCACGGTGAGCGCGCCCGCGGATTGAGGCATCGGCTCGATAAGGCACCTGCCGATCGCGTGAGGATCAGCCCGCTCCGACAATATCTCCGCCAGTGCCCGCCTTCCACGACGCGGCCTTGGCATCCGAGCGCTTGTACCAGTCATTCAGCCATGCCACGGCGGACATGATCAGGATTCCGATGATGCCGACGAGGACATGCAGACCGAGGCCGGCGGAACTCTGGAGCAGCACGAAATACCCCGCGAACGCCAGGAACAGGCCGAGGCAGAAGATCTCCAGCGAATGCTGACCGCACAGGATCATCGGCCGCAGCCAGGGCGATTTCAATCCGGGCCAGCCCTTTGGCACGAAGCGCACGGTAATCGCCGCCAGCGCCAGAAAATGCGCGAACCGCAACACATCGAGATCGGTCTTGTCGATCGGATACATCCATTGCTCGACCCAGTGCGGGATCAGGTAACCCAATTGCGGAAAATACCAGGTCATGGTGACGAAGAACGCCGCCGACAGATAGGCGACGCAAATCCACAGCGTGACCGGTGACGACAAAATCGGCGCCATCCGCCGGGCGCCGCCGAGCGCGCACCACACCCCGAACACGAACAGCAACTGCCAGGCAAACGGATTGAAGGCCCAGTAGCCGTTCGGATAAGCGCTCAGGTACCAGTCATAGTGCCAGGTGAGCGCATAGAGCCCGACCGACAGCAACAGCGTGAGATCGGCTCGCCACTTCATCAGCCACAGCATCACGGGGAGAAAAAACATCAGCACGACATAAAGCGGCAACACGTCGATGTTCAGGGGTCGAAATCTCAGGAGCAGGGTCTGGAGCAGAACGGCGCCGGGGTTGCTGACAAAATCCACCACGCGCATTTCTTCCGAGTAAAACGGATTGTCGGAACTGATGGAGGCATAGAAAATCTCCGCAAGGAAAATGGTGACGATGAACACGTGCGCGAGATAGATCTGCCAGACCCGGCGCAAGATGCGCGCGGTCGCGATCACGAAGCCGGACTCCAGCATGGCGCGGCCGTAAACGAATGCCGCGGTGTAGCCGGAGATGAAAATGAAAATCTCGGCGGCGTCGCAGAATCCGTAACTGCGGATCGTGAACCAGGTCAAAACATCCGGCGAGACGTGATCGATGAAGATCAGCCACAGCGCGAGACCCCGGAACAGGTCGATCCGCAATTCCCGTTCGGCCGCGGGACGCGAAACGGCCGGCGTCGAGATGGTTGCCGGCGCGGGTTCGGGCGCGACGGCGCCGATTGCGCCCGCAAGGGATGGTTCGGCAACTCGATCGACAATCGACGCCATTTAGCCCCGTCTTGAGAAAATTCGGCTCAGCCCTCGGAGATGATATAGGCCCGACGTTTGTAAGCAAGCTGCGGGGGTTTGTGACAGCCCGACTGATCCGGGTTCCGCAGGAGTCCGAAGCGGGCAAGTTTGCGGCGCGCTCGGCGGTCCGCGATTCCCACTCGCCGCCGCGTCGAAAAATGCTAGGTATCCCCGGGGGCCTCATGCAGCGCAGACATTTTCTGGAGATTGCTTCAGCCGCAGCCGGCTATGCCCTGCTGGCACCCGCCGGGTCTGCGAAGGCGCAATCCCTGATTGGCAAACAGATCCGGCTCATCGTGCCGTTTCCCGCCGGTGGGCCGACCGACATCGTGGCGCGGCCGGTCGCTCAAATGCTGGGTGACGCCCTCAAATCGACGGTCCTGGTCGACAACCGCGGCGGGGCCGGCGGCTCGATCGGGGCCGAGGCGGTGGCGAGGTCAGCGCCCGACGGCCAGACGCTGCTGATGGGATCGGTCGGTACCCAGGCCATCAATGCCGCGCTTTACCCGAAATTGGCCTACGACCCGGCCCGCGATTTCACCGCCATCGCGCTGGTCGCGATGGCGCCGGTGGCGATCGTCGTGCATCCGTCGCAGCCGATCAACGATCTTGCCGGCCTGGTCGCACTCGCCAAGCGCATGCCCGGCAAACTCAACTACGGTTCGGCGGGTGCAGGCACGCCGGGGCACCTCACCGCGGAGATGTTCAAGGCGGCGGCGGGCATCGACATCCAGCATGTGCCCTACAAGGGCAGTGCGCCGGCGATCACCGACCTTCTCGGCGGCCAGATCCAGATCATGTCCGATCCGTTGCAATCGGTGCTGTCGAATGTGCAGGGCGGCAGGCTGCGGGCCATCGCCATTTCCAGCAAGGAGCGTTCGCCGGTCCTTCCCAACGTGCCGACGATCGCCGAATCCGGATATGACGGTTTCGAAACGACGGCGTGGTGGGGCGTATTTGGACCGGCCCGGATGCCCGAGGCGATCGCAGCCGCGTTGGCGAGCGAAATTGAAAAGATCATCCAGAGCGATGCGTTCCGAAGCCGCATGGAGCCTTTGGGTGTATTCCTGAAGGATCTGACCGGCAAGGCCTTCGCCCAATTTCAGCACAGCGAACTGGTCAAATGGGGCAAGGCAGTGCGCGACACCGGAACAAGGATTGAATGATTGCGATGAAGCTCGACGACGAAGAGACTGACATTCTCGCCGGCAAGATGGGATCCGTCGCCCAGCTCGCCCTGCAGCACCAGGTCAAGGTGGGCGAGTTCTTCGGCGCTGCGGATTTCGTGCCGGTGACGCAGGCGCATCTGATGGCCGACACCGAAAGCCTCGGCGAAGCCGGCGTGCGATGGCTCGAAGGGCTGGCTGACATCGGCGATCGCCGAGCAAGGGTGCGGATTCCAACCATCACCGATCCGCGCGGCACCGACTTTGCCCATGCCGATCTGCTGGGACAGACCTCGGGGATGCTCGATCTGGAGCGGCGCGCGATCTCGGCCTTCGAGAAGCTCGGCGTGGCCATGACCAACACCTGCATCAATTACCAGACCATCCAGGCGCCCACCCGCAACGAGCACGTCGCGTTCGGCGATACCGGCGTCGTGATCTATTCGAATTCGATCTGCGGCGCGCGATCCAATTTCGAGGGCGGGCCGTCGGCGCTGGCGGCGGGCATCACCGGACGAACGCCGCGCTATGGCTTTCACGTTCCGGAAATGCGCCGCGCCACCCTGCGCATCCAGGTGAATTTCACGCCGACATCGCTCAATGGCTGGGGCGCGCTCGGCGGCGTGATCGGACGCATCGCCGGCAATTACTGGGCGGTGCCGGTCATCGAGGGCATCGAGGGGGCGCCGAGATCGGATCAACTGAAGCATTTCGGCGCCTCGATGGCGAGCTTCGGCTCGATTGCGCTGTTTCATCTGCTCGGCCTGACGCCCGAAGCGGCGGACCTTTCCGACGTGGCCGCCACCGACCTGCCAGGCCTCCGCGTCACCAAAGCCGATGTCGACGAATTGCAAAATTCCTATCACACCGACGATCAGGTCGACGTCGTCGTGTTCTCGGCGCCGCAGCTCAGTCTTTATGAATTGTGCGATCTGGCCGACCTCTGCGACGGCCGGCATTTCAGCGTGCCGCTGCTGGCCGTGACCAGCCCGCAGGTCAAGCCGGATGCCGACCGCATGGGTTACACGGCGCGAATAGAAGGCGCCGGCGGCAGCGTTCTGGCCGGCATGTGCTTCTATCAATCCTATGCGCG
>DATNMT010000042.1:0-14493 GCA_035602495.1 Bradyrhizobium sp. | reverse complement strand
CTCTCGACCCCGCAATACATCTCGCTGCTGTGGACCCATCCGACCGGTCAATTGATGCTGGTCGCCTGCGTGATCTGGATGTCCGCCGGCATCTTTGTAATGAAGAGAATGATCAACTTCGACTTCTGACGGTGCAGCAATGATTGGTTTTCTGGTCGACAAGATCCACGACGCGCATTTCATGACCATGCTGCTCGCGGCCATTGCCGCGAGCGCGACGGCCTATACGCTGATCATGCCGCTGTTCGCCGGCGAAGGCCTGCAGAAGCGCATGAAGGCAGTCGCCAGCGAACGCGAGCGGATCCGGCAGCGCGAGCGCGAGCGCCTCAACAAGACCGAAAAGGTTTCGCTGCGCCAGACCCCGAAGCAGCTGGTCTCCAAGGTGGTGGAGGACTTCAACCTCGGCAAGTGGCTGGCCCAGGAGGCCGCGCGCGAGAAACTCACGATGGCGGGCTATCGCGGCCAGGCGCCCTACATCACGTTCCTGTTCTTCCGGCTGGTGACGCCGATCGTGATGTTCCTGGCGGCGGTGCTGTATGTCTTCGTGATCTCCCACATGGAGAAATCGGTTCCGATCAAGATCGGCATCTGCGTCGCGGTCGCCTATGCCGGGCTGCAGGCGCCGATGCTGTTTCTGAAGAACGCGATCTCCAAGCGCCAGCTCTCGATCAAGCGCGCCTTTCCCGACGCGCTCGACCTGCTGTTGATCTGCGTCGAGTCCGGCATGTCGGTCGAGGTCGCGTTCCGCAAGGTCTCGACCGAGATCGTGACCCAATCGATCGCGCTGTCGGAGGAATTCACGCTGACCACGGCGGAATTATCCTATCTGCAGGATCGCAAGGTGGCCTACGAAAACCTCGCCAAACGCACCGGGCTCGAGGGCGTCAAATCGGTGTGTCTCGCCCTGATGCAGTCGGAACGCTACGGCACGCCGCTCGGCCAGAGCCTGCGCGTGATGGCGCAGGAAAACCGCGACATGCGCATGAACGAGGCCGAGAAGAAGGCGGCCGCGCTGCCGCCGAAGCTCACGGTGCCGATGATCCTGTTCTTCCTGCCGGTGCTGTTCGTCGTCATCCTCGGGCCGACCGGCATCAAGGTCGCGGCGATGCAGTGAGCGGCAGATTGTAGGATGGGTGGAACCAACGGGTCGCGCGAATGCGCGCCCGATGATAAACTCCGCGATACCCATCAACCACTTGCGCTGATTCAAGATGGGTTTCGCTGCGCTCTGCCCATCCTACAGCCCTACTGGATCACCCGTTTTCGCGGGTGATGACAAGTCTGGCTTGCTGGAAATCGCTCAGTCCGGCCGATTGGAGGACGCCACCGGTATCGTCGCGGGCGCCCCGATCCGCGGAGCCGCAGCGCCGGCGCGGGGGCTCTCCTTGCGGGCAAGCATTTCCTTGAGATAGGCGACATTCGCCGCCGCCTCGTCGGCCGGAAGGTCGGCCTTCACGATGGTTTCGGCCTCGGCGAAGCGACCCTGCAGACCGACCACCAGGCCCAGATTCTGCCGCACCCTCGCATCCGCCTTGCCCGAGGCATAGGCGCGGCGAAGGATCTCTTCCGCCTTGGGCAGATCGCGGGTGAGAACATAGGACAGGCCGAGGTTGGACAGCACCGAAGGCTCCTCGGGCACGATCTTCAAGGCGGTGTCGTAATAGCGGCGGGCCTCGTCATGGCGGCCGAGCTGGTCGAGCGCGGTCCCCTGCACCGACAGAATCCGCCAGTCCGGATTATCGGGTGAGTGAGCCTTGCTGAGGACGTCGAACGCCTGCTGGAAATTGCCGTTATCGACCAGCGCGCGGCCGAAGCCGGCAAGCAGCGCCTTGTTGCCGGGATGGGCGATGGTGGCCTGCTCGAGCACGGCCACCGCCTGGGCGCGCTGTCCGGCGGCGCGGAGCGCCTGACCATAGGCCAGCGCGGCATCGGCGTCCTTGGGGTTGGCGCGGTAACGTTCGCCGTAGACATCGACCGAGCGGTGCGGATCGGCGTCGGGGCCAGCCTCCGCCTTTGGCGTAAGCGAGCCGGTGACGTCGGCCATGGTCTGGCAGCCGCCAAGGCCTGCGGCCAAGAGCGCCGTCATGGCCACGGATGCAAGAAGCCGGGCAAGACTGCAGGGCTGACGCATGGCACTTCAACTCACGGATTTCAGGCAAGGGATGGAGCCGACCGCGCCAGCAATAGACTGTTAACCCTAATGGCTGGTTAATTTTGCCCGCGCGAAGCCTGCCGCCCGGCTTGAGGCGGCGCGCGATTCGGAGTTGTACGCTTCAATTCCGGTGCGCCGGTCGCCATCTATGCTTCGAGGCAGGCCATTCCGCCCGCAGCCGTTGAGCCCAGGCCGTCAATATTCGGCGGCCAGGCGCTTCCTGATCTCGTCGATCCGCTTGTCGAGCGCGTCGAAGCGGGCGTGAATGGCCCGGTCGTGCAGGTAAAATATGTAACCCCCGGCCAGAAATCCGAAGATCCAGTGGTGCGTTTCGATATAGACGAGCACCTGCTCGATCGCGTGACCGATGGAAGCCACTATACTCCACAACACGTCCATCGCATTCCCCCGCTGAAAGAAAATGACATTAGAGCGGGATGACTTTTCTTCGAATCCTCATCCCGCTCCAATTTTTTGATGGAGCATGATCTTTTCGGAAAACCGGCGCCCACTTTTCCGGATCATGCTCTAGGAATTATTAAAGACCGGCGTTGAGGCGCGGGGCGCGCGCCGGCCCCGCATCCGGTTATTTGTGGTGCTTGCGCAGATAGGCGTGCAGCGAATCCGTGCCGGTCTCGGCGAACAGCGTCTTGAGCATCATGTCCTTGCGGCGGCCCTTGGCGAAATGCTCGCCATAGGTCTTGCGCAACGAACCGACGCGGGTGTTGCGGTGCTTCTTGTCGATGCGGCCCGTCGTGTCGCGACGCCGACTGTCCAAACCTTTCTTGGCCATTTGACCCTCCCCACATTTTCGACATGCGAGCCTAGCACGATCCCTGCGAGGCGTGTAGTGGGCGGCGGCCGGCCGCGGCCGCGGCAGATCGAGCGTTGCGCGTGGGCGCATGTCACGCTTGCGGTCAAGTCACCTCGCCGTCATTCGCGGGACGCTGGTTTGACACGCCAAGCCATTGTAGAAGCGCAGGGCCTGCAAGATCAGCCTGCCCACCTTGTTTCCATCCAAACCCGAGAGCCGCATGCCTTCCGTGTTCGAGACCGCGCCCGACGTAGCCGCCATTCCCATCACCTTTGCGACCAAGACGACGTGGGAGGCGATCTGCGCCCAGCTTCGCGGCGAAGCGCGGCAATTCGCGCTGGCCAATGGCTTTGCGGCCAAGCCCGGGGCCTGCCTGGCGCTGCCGGCCGCGGACGGAAGAATCGCGCAAGTGCTGTTCGGCCTCGAGGACGCGACGGCCAAATCCTGCGATCCGTTCCGGCCCGGCCTGTTGCCGGGCCTGCTGCCGCCGGGTGTCTATCGCTTTGCCAATGCGCCCCATGATGCGCGCCTCGCCGCGCTCGCGTTTGCGCTCGGCGCCTATCGCTTCGGCCGCTACCGCAAGGCGGACACACCCGCCGTCAAGCTGGTGCCGCCCGACGGCGTCGACATCGCCGCGATCGTAAGAATGGCAGAGGCAGCCAATCTCGCCCGCGATCTCATCAATACGCCGTCGAACGACATGGGACCGGAACAACTGGCGCTGGCGGCCGAGGCACTGGCAAAGCGGTTCGGTGCCAGTTTCAGCTGCATCACCGGCGAGGATCTGGTGCGGCAGAATTTTCCGCTGATCCACGCGGTGGGAATGGCGTCATCGCGCGCGCCGCGGCTGATCGATTTTTGCTGGGGCGATCCGGCGCATCCGAAAGTGACCCTGGTCGGCAAGGGCGTCTGCTTCGATACCGGCGGGCTCGACCTGAAACCGTCGGCCGGCATGCTGATCATGAAGAAGGACATGGGCGGGGCCGCCAACGTGCTGGCGCTGGCGCAAATGGTGATGGATGCAAACCTCAAGATTCGCTTGAGGGTGCTGATCCCCGCGGTCGAGAACGCGGTCTCCGGCAACGCCTTCCGCCCGCTCGATGTCTTTGCCTCGCGCAAGGGCATCACGGTGGAGATCGGCAACACCGACGCCGAGGGCCGGCTGGTGCTGGCCGACGCGCTGGCGCTGGCGTGCGAGGAAAAGCCCGATCTGCTGGTCGATATGGGCACCTTGACCGGCGCGGCGCGGGTGGCGCTGGGGCCGGATTTACCGCCCTTTTACACCAATGATGAGACGCTGGCGCTTGACGTGGCGCGTTGCGCCCGGGAGGAGAACGATCCGTTGTGGCGATTGCCGCTGTGGCCCCCTTACGACGCCTGGCTCGATTCCAAGGTGGCCGACGTCAACAACGCGCCGGGCGGCACGTTTGCCGGCTCGATCACCTGCGCGCTGTTCCTGCAGCGCTTCGTCGAGGGCGCCAAAAGCTGGCTGCATCTCGACATCTACGGCTGGACGCCGACCGCCAAGCCGGCGCGCCCCGAGGGCGGCGAATGCCAGGCCGCCCGCGCGATCTACAAATTACTGGGCGAACGCTATGGATGACCCACGCCTGACGCCCGCACGGCCCGATCTTGCCGCGAAATATCTCGAGGGCAAGGTCAAGGCGGCGCGCTTTGTCGAGGGCCATCAATTCGAGATTGCCGATGCGCTGGCGCCGCTGCGCGAGGCGCCATCCGGCGATGCCGCGCTGTTGACGCAGGCGCTGAAGGGCGAGCACGTCACCATCTATGACCGCGGCCGCGAAGGCTTTGCGTGGGGCCAATTGAACAGCGACGGCTATGTCGGCTGGGTTCCGGATCGGGCGCTGGCAAAGCCCGGCGCAAAGCCGACGCACAAGGTCACCGCGCTCAGCACATTCGCCTTCCCCGGTCCCTCGATCAAATTGCCGCCGGCCGAAACCCTGGTGATGGGCGCGTTGGTGACGGTGCTGCGCGAGGATGGCCCGTTCGCGGTGACGCGCGAAAACTGGTATCTGCCGCGCCGGCATCTTGGCGCCATCGACCGCTTTGAAGCTGATTTCGTCGCGGTGGCCGAACGCTTCGTCGGCACGCCCTATCTGTGGGGCGGCAAGAGCAATCTCGGCATGGATTGTTCCGGTCTCATCCAGGTCGCGCTGAACGCGGCGGGCACCGGCTGCCCACGCGACAGCGACATGCAGGAGGACGGCCTCGGCCGCGCGTTGAGCGCGGCGGAAGCCGGGAGATTGCAGCGCGGCGACCTGATTTTCTGGAAAGGGCATGTCGCGATCGCGCGCGATGCCGCGACCGTCGTCCACGCCAACGCGCATCACATGGCGACCACGGTCGAAAACACCGGCGAGGCGATCGCCCGCATCAAGGCGGCGGGCAGCGAGATTACCTCGATCAAGCGCCTCGGCTGACCATCATTCGGCGACGACGTCGCCCGGCGCGGCCTCGAGCCGGAACGCGGCGGCGAACAGGGCGCGGGTGTAATCGGTCTTCGGGTTCTTGAACAACTCCGACGCCGGCCCCTCCTCGACCACCTTGCCCTCCCGCATCACGATCAGATGGCTCGCCAGCGAGGCGACTACGCGCAGATCGTGCGAGATGAACATGTAGGTCAGGTCGTGCTCGCGTTGCAATTCGCGCAGCAGGTCGACCATCTGGGCCTGGAACAGCATGTCGAGCGCGCTGGTCGGCTCGTCCAGCACGACGAAATTCGGCTCCAGCACCACCGCGCGCGCGATCGAGATGCGCTGGCGCTGGCCGCCGGAAAATTCATGCGGATAGCGGAACCGGGTCGCCGGATCCATGCCGACATCCTGCAGCGCCTTGATCACGCGCGCCTCGCGTGCCTCGCGCGACAATGCGGGTTGATGCACGCTGAGCCCCTCGGCGACGATATCGCCGACCGACATCCGCGGCGACAGCGCGCCGAACGGGTCCTGAAACACGATCTGCATGTCGCGGCGGAACGGCCGCATCTCCTTGAACCGCAGGCCCTGGATTTTGCTGCCCAAAAACACGATCGGCCCGTTGGAGGAGATCAGCCGCAGCAGCGCCAGCCCGAGCGTGGTCTTGCCCGAGCCGGATTCGCCGACCACCCCCAGCGTCTCGCCCTTGCGCACCGAGAGCGTGACACCGTCGACCGCCTTGATGTACCCGACGGTCGAGCGCAGCAGGCCGCGCCTGACCGGAAACCAGACTTTCAGATTGTCGGCCGACATCACCACCGGCGATTCCGGTCGCGGCGGCGCCGGGTCGGGCTTTGGCTCGGCCGCGAGCAAGGCCTTGGTGTAGGGATGCTTCGGTGCGGTGAAAACCTGCTCCACCGGGCCCTGCTCGACGATCTTGCCGCCGTTCATGACGCAGACCACGTCGGCGATGCGGCGCACGATGCCGAGATCGTGGGTGATGAACAACAGGCTCATGCCGAGCCGGGCGCGGATCTCCGCGAGCAAGGTCAGGATCTGCGCCTGCACGGTGACGTCAAGCGCAGTGGTCGGCTCGTCCGCGATCAGCAGGTCGGGCTCGTTGGCGAGCGCCATCGCGATCATGACGCGCTGGCGCTGGCCGCCGGACAGTTGATGCGGATAGCTCTTGAGCCGGGATTCCGGATCGGGAATGCCGACTTGCCGCAGCAGTTCGAGCGTCCGCGCCCGCGCCATCGTCCCGCTGATGCCGCTGTGCAGCTGCAGGATTTCGCCGATCTGGGATTCGATCGTGTGCAGCGGATTGAGCGAGGTCATCGGCTCCTGGAAGATGATCGAAATGTCGTTGCCGCGGATGCCGCGAATCTCGCGCTCCGACAGACCGAGCAGCTCCCTGCCCTTGAAGCGGATGCTGCCGGACGGATGCGATGCGGTCGGGTACGGCAACAGCTTCAGGATCGACAGCGCGCTGACGGATTTTCCCGAGCCGGATTCGCCGACCAGCGCCACGCACTCGCCGCGCTTGATCTCGTAGGAGATGTGATCGACCGCAACCGATACGCCGCTCGGCTGGTGAAACGCCACCGACAGATCGCGGACGTCGAGCAGAGGCTGGTTGATGGCGTCCATTATGAAAGCTCTTGGATCAGGGGGCGCGAAACGCGGCTTTTATTCATGCCGTTCGTCCGATCCGCCGCGCAGTTCGATATCGACTTCTTGCGTCGGGTTGGCACGCTCGGGAAACCCTGCAATCTCGCTGGGATCTGCGCAAGTCTGTAGCGGTGAAATTCTTCGCTGAGTGATCGTAACGGTCACCAATGAAGAAGGATTAATGCCCTCCCGCAAGTCTTCCGGAAGTTTCGACGCCGGGTAGTGCCTCGTTATAATGGTACTCATGGTGCGCCTCTAACCAGTATTACCCTATCTGAACGTCTTGCGCGGATCGAAGGCGTCGCGCACGGCTTCGCCGATGAAGATCAACAGCGACAGCATGATCGCGACCGCGAAGAAGCCGGTAAAGCCGAGCCAAGGCGCCTGCACGTTGGCCTTGCCCTGCGACAGCAATTCGCCGAGCGAGGGCGAGCCTGGCGGCAGGCCGAAGCCGAGGAAATCCAGCGCCGTCAGCGTCATCACCGAACTCGACACGATGAACGGCAGGAAGGTCATGGTCGCGACCATGGCGTTCGGCAACAGATGCCGGTACATGATCACTCTGTTGGAGACGCCGAGCGCGCGCGCCGCCTGGATATATTCGAAATTGCGTCCGCGCAAAAATTCCGCGCGCACCAGGCCGACCAGCGACACCCAGGAAAACAGACTGAGGATGCCGAGCAGGACGAAGAAGCCGGGCACCAGCACCGACGACAGGATCAATAGCAGATAGAGCGAGGGTATCGCGGTCCAGACCTCGATGAAGCGCTGGAAGCCGAGGTCGAGCCAGCCGCCGAAATAGCCCTGCACGCCGCCGGCGGCGATGCCGATGATCGAGGACACGATGGTCAGGCACAGGCCGAACAGCACCGAGATGCGAAAGCCGTAGATCAGCCGCGCCACCACGTCGCGGCCCTGATCGTCGGTGCCGAGCCAGTTGTATTCGAGGTCGCGGCAGCTGTTGAGGTGCTTCTTGACCACGACCTCCCGGCACTGATCCTCAGTCAGCATCCAGGTCGGCTTCGATGGCGCCGGCGTCGGCAAATCGAGATTGTGGGTATCGAAGGAATAGCGGATCAATGGCCAGACGATGGTGCCGCCCTTGTCGGCGATCAGCTTCTGCAAGTAGGGGTCGCGATAGTCGGCGGCGGTCTCGAAGTCGCCGCCGAAGGTGGTCTCGGAATAGCTGACGAAGGCCGGCCAGTACAGATGGCCGTCGAATTTGATCAGGAACGGACGGTCGTTGGCGATGAACTCGGCGAACAGCGAGATGAAGAACAGGGTCAGAAAAATCCACAGCGACCAGTAACCGCGGCGGTTCGACTTGAAATTCTGCCAGCGGCGGCGATTGAGCGGAGAGAGGCTTAAGCCGTGGCGGCTGGGCGGCACCGCCTCGCCAAGCGGCGTTTGCGTGGTGGTTTCGACCGGCGGCGGCGGCGCGATGATCGTCATCAGACCTCCCGCGCCTCAAAGTCGATCCGCGGGTCGACCCACATATAGGCGAGATCGGAGATCAGATTGACCACCAGGCCGACCAGCGAGAAGATGAACAGCGTTCCGAACACCACCGGATAATCGCGGTTCAGCACGCTCTCGAAGCCGAGCAGGCCGAGACCATCCAGCGAAAAGATGGTTTCGATCAGCAGCGAGCCGGAGAAGAAGGCGTGAATGAACGCGCCGGGAAAGCCGGCGATCACGATCAGCATGGCGTTGCGGAAGATGTGATTGTAGAGCACCTGCCGCTCGCTGCAGCCCTTGGCGCGCGCGGTCATCACATATTGCTTGCGGATTTCATCGAGGAACGAGTTCTTGGTCAAAAGCGTCATGGTGGCGAAGGCGCTCAGCGCCATCGAGATCAGCGGCAGCGTGATGTGCCAGAAATAGTCGAGAATTTTCCAGTACCAGGGGAATTGCGACCAGCCCTCCGAGGTCAGCCCCCGCAGCGGGAAGATGTTGAAGAACGATCCGCCCGCGAACAGGATGATCAGCAGGATCGCAAACAGAAATCCCGGGATTGCAAAGCCCACGACGATCACCGCCGAGGTCCAGGTGTCGAATCTGGAGCCGTCCATCACCGCCTTGCGGATGCCGAGCGGGATCGAGATCAGATAGGTCAGCAGCGTCATCCAGATCCCGAGCGACATCGAGACCGGAAGCTTCTCCTTGATCAGTTGCAGCACGCTGACGTCGCGGAAATAGCTCTTGCCGAAATCGAAGCGGGCGAAATTCCACACCATCAGCGCGAAACGCTCCGGCGCCGGCTTGTCGAATCCGAACTGCTTCTCCAGGCTCTTGATGAAATCGGGGTCGAGCCCCTGGGCGCCACGATATTTCGAATTGATGGCCCCGGAGGCCGCAGCACCGGTCTGCTGGCCGCGCGGGCCGAAATCACCGCCGCCACCCGAAATCCGCGAGGTGCCGCCGGTGTCGGCGCCGGAAAGCTGCGCGATGACGCGCTCCACCGGCCCGCCCGGCGCGAATTGCACCACCACGAAGGATACGAACAGGATGCCCAGCAGCGTGGGGAGCATCAGCAAAATGCGGCGGGCGATATAGGCGCTCATGGGTTATTTCGCCTGCTCGGCCTTGGCGGCCTTGGCTGGATCGGTCCACCAGTTGTCCGGTGCGCCGACGCCTTGCGCATAATGCGGCGGCTTTTCAGGGTGCCCGAACAGATCCCAATAGGCGATCGGATGAGTGGCGCGATACCATTGCGGCACCCAGTAGCGCCCGGCGCGAAATACCCGGTCGAAAGCGCGGCACGCAACCGTCAGATCGGTCCGGCTGTTGGCGCCGATGACCTTTTCGATCAGCGCGTCGATCGCGGGACTGGCGATGCCGGCGAGATTGTACGATCCCTTGGTCGCGGCGGACTGCGACGAGAAGAACGGACGCATGCCGTCGCCAGGCGTTGCCGACATGCTGAAGCGCTGGATGGTCATGTCGAAATCGAAATCTTCCACCCGGGCGCGGTATTGCACGGCGTCGACCAACCGTATGGAAGCCTCGATCCCGAGCGTGCCGAGATTCTTGATATAGGGGGCGTGGTGCGGTTCGATCGACGGCTCGTCGATCAGAAATTCGATTCGGAAAACCTCGCCATTCGCCAGCACCCGCTTGCCGTCCTTGATGACGAGCCCGGCATCGAGCAGCAATTGCGACGCCTTGCGCAGCAAGGTCCGGTCCTGCCCCGATCCATCCGACACCGGCGGCACGAACGGCGGTCCGAACACCTCGTCCGGCACCTGGCCGCGAAACGGCTCGAGCAGCTTGAGTTCTTCGGGCGACGGCGGCCCGTTCGCCACCATGTCCGAATTCTGGAACGGCGAATGTGTGCGGGCGTAGGCGCCGTACATGATGGTCTTGTTGGTCCACTCGAAATCGAACGCCTGGATCAGCGCCTCGCGAACGCGCGGATCCTTGAATTTGTCGCGGCGGGTATTGATGAACCAGCCCTGCGCGCCCGAGGGAGTATCGTCAGGCAATACTTCGCGCTTGACGCGACCGTCCTTGACAGCGGGAAAATCGTATCGCGTCGCCCATACCCGCGCGGTGAATTCCTCGCGGAACAGGTAGTTCCTTGCGGTGAAGCCCTCGAACGCCACGTCGCGGTCGCGATAGAATTCGTAACGCACGATGTCGAAATTGAAGCTGCCGCGCGCGACCGGAAGGTCGGCGCCCCACCAATCCTTGACGCGTTCGAATTCGATGTAGCGATTGACTTCGAACTTTCCCACTTTGTACGGCCCTGACCCCAAGGGGATATCGAGCGTCGATTCATCGAACGGCTGCGTCGCATAATAGGCTTGCGAGAAGATCGGCAGGCTCGCGACATAAAGCGGTACGTCGCGCGCGCGGTTTTCGGCGAAGCTGACGACCAGCGTCGCGTCGTCGAGCGCTTCCGCCTTCACCATGTCGCGCATCTGCTGCAGGATCAGCGGATGCCCCTTGGTCTTCAGCGCAGTCAGCGCGAAGGCCGCGTCATGAGCGGTCAGTTTCGAGCCGTCGTGAAACCTGGCTTCCGGCCGCAGCGTAAAACGATAGATCAGCTTATCGGCGGAAATCTCCACCGATTTTGCAGCAAGCCCGTACAACGCGTCGGGCTCGTCATTGGCGCGCACCATCAGCGTCGCAAAGGTCATGTCCATGCCCTGCGCGCCTTCACCCTTCAGAATATAGGCGTTGAGCGAGTTGAAGGTCTGAAACGATTGATTGTAGGCTCGAACCGAGGGAAGGAATGAAAACACCCCGCCTTTGGGCGCGCCGACATTGACATAATCGAAATGATGGAAATCGGCCGGGTATTTCAGGTCGCCGAACACCGATAGCCCGTGAGTCTCGGCGCCAAAATCGGCCGCCATTGCAGGCCGCAGCAGCGGTGCGCTCAACGCGCCGATGCCGAGACCGAGCGCCTGCCGGCGGGAGAACTGCGCCATGCGCGTGAATTCCGTCAAGTCCGCCCGCCGATCTTGGCGGCTTTGTCGGCGTCAAACCACCACAGGGTTGGGAATCCGGAAATGCCGTATTTCGGCAACGGCTCGGGATGGCTGAAACGGTCCCAGCGTGCATAGCGGGCAAATCCGAACGTGAATTGCGGCACGACGTAGAAATTCCATAGCAATACCCGATCCATCGCCTTGCAGGCCGCCACCAGCTCGGCGCGGTCCTTGGCAAAGATGATCCGGTCGATCAGGATATCGACCGCGGGATTCTTGATGCCCGGCGTGTTCCTGCCGCCGGGACGATCCGCCGACTGCGACCCGAAGAAATCGCGCTGCTCATTGCCCGGCGACAGCGACTGCGACCACACATCGGTGGTGAGGTCGAAGTCGAAACTGCGCAGGCGGTTCTGATACTGCACGTTATCGACGGTGCGGACATTGACGGTGATACCGAGCCGTTCCAGGCCGGGCTTATAGAACAGCACGATGCGCTCGTCGCCCTGATCCTGGCTCAGGAATTCGACGCTGACCGGCTGCCCTGCCGGATCGACCAGCTTGCGGTCCTTGATTTCGAAACCGGCCTCCTTCAGGAGTCGCGTGGCTTCGCGCAGATTGTTGCGCACCGCTTCCGGGTTGCCGTTGACCGGATTCTGGTAGGGCGTGGTGAAGACCTCCGGCGGCACCTTGTCGCGCACCGTTTCAAGGATCTGCAACTCCTGCCCTTCCGGCAGACCCGAGGACGCCAGTTCGGTGCCCTCGAAATAACTGTTGTCGCGGTGATATTCGCCGGTCGAGAGTTGCCGGTTCATCTCCTCGAAATCATAGGCATAGTTGAAAGCGCGGCGCAGCCTGACATCCTGAAACAGCGGCCGGCGAAGGTTGAACGCGAAACCCTGCATCCGGCCTGAACTGTTGATCGGGAATTTTTCCAGGATCACGCGCTTTTCGCGCACGGCGGGGAAATCGTAGGCCGTCGACCATTCCTTGGCGCTGCGCTCGAGGATCCAGTCGAGCTGATCGGCCTTGAAGGCCTCGCGCGCCACGGTGTCGTCGCGGAAGAATTCATATCGAATCTGGTCGAAATTATCCTGTCCGACACCTTGTGGCATCTTGCTGCCCCAGTAATCCGTCACGCGCTCGAGCACGAGCGACCGGCCGGCGACGAACTCCTTGATCCGATAGGGACCCGAGCCCAGCGGAATCTCCAGCGTCGTTGCGGCAATGTCCCGCTTGCGGCCTTGGGCGTCGGTCCCTTCCCACCAATGCTTGGGAAACACCGTAACCTCGCCGGTGATCAGCGGCAGCTCGCGATTGCCCGGCCCGTCGAAGGTGAATTTGACATCGCGTTCGCCAACCTGCTCGCATTTGAGGATATGCCGGTAGTACGCGCTGTACATCGGGCTGTTCTTCTTCAGCGCGTCGAACGAGAAGATGACGTCGTCCGGCGTCACTGGCTTGCCGTCGTGCCAGCGCGCCTCGGACCGCAACCGGTACGTCACATAGGAGTAATCGTCGGGATAGGCCACGGCCTCCGCAAGCAGACCATATGCGGTCGCAACTTCATCGAGCGCCTGAGACGTCAGCGCCTGATAGATCAGCCCGACGCCGCTGGCGATCGCCCCCTTCAATCCGGCGACCACGATGTTGAAGTTGTCGAAGGTGCCGACTTCAAGCTGGCGCGCCACGCCGCCCTTGGGCGCATCGGGATTGACGTAATCGAAGCGCTTGAAGCCGGCCGGATATTTGATGTCGCCGAACAGCGAGAGCGCGTGCCGCCAGGCCGGTTCGCCCGCCGCCTGCGCTTGGGCCGGGCTTGCCGCCGGAAGGATCGTAGCAGTGCCCAGGGCAGGGGCGACCGCGGCAAAAGCTCCCCTTTGGAGGAGATGTCGTCGGGTAATAGCCAATGAAGAAATCCTGTTGCTCGCGAAACGTCACCCTTAGATGCGCAATATAAGGCAAGGTTTCGACCGATTATGTTGCTTTTTCCTCATGATACTCGCTTGTGAACGGCCCGGCTGCGGCGAAACGTCCCGATAACGCGCGCCCGGCCAGAATGGCAAAACGGCCAAGCAATCGCCTGGCCGTTTGTAGCAAGAATTTTCATTTGGGCCGGCCGTTACTTCGAAGCCGTCGGCAGCGGAACCGGCTTGTCCGCCAGCGTGTGCAGATAGGCGATCACGTCGGCGCGCTCGCTGTCCTTCGTGATGCCGGCAAAGCCCATCGCGGTGCCGGGCACGAAGCCCTTGGGATTGGTGATGAACTGGTTGAGGTCGTCGTCGGTCCAGGTGCCGCCCTTGGCCTTCATGGCGGCCGAGAAATTGAAGCCACGTCCCTCGCCCTTATGGTCGCCGACGATCCCGTAGAGATTCGGGCCGACGCGGTTCGGGCCGTTCTTCTCGAAGGTGTGGCAGGCGGCGCATTTCTTGGCCGCCGCGGCGCCCTTCTCGACGGAGGCGGTCTGCAACAGCTTCTCGATCGGCACCGACGGCGCAGGCGCTTCCTTGGCGCCGCCTTCGGGGGCCTCCTTCGCGACGATTTCAAAGCCCGGCTTTTGCGGCATCACGGGCGAAAACAGCGCGCCGGCGGTGAAGCTCGTGACCAGCAGAACGAGGCAGGTGCCCAGGATAGCGCCGAGAATTTTATTGATTTCGAAGGAGTCCATTTGGATCAGGCTCCAGGCCGGAAAGGTCGACTTTAGGCCGGAGAGGAACGGCCGCGGACGCATCAGGAATCGGGCTTTCGCACCGCACCCGAGCCACGATCAGATATCGGTTTGCCCGTGCTCTGGCAACCCGTATAAATGCGCCGGCTTTCACCCCATCCCCATCAATTCCGACCTTGTTATCAACCGGGGTCCAGACCTCACGCCGATGCCAGAACCCCGCACCTTGGTGCTGATTCCCGCCCGCATGGCCGCCGTCCGCCTGCCCGGCAAACCGCTGCTGGACCTTGCCGGCCTGCCGATGATCATCCATGTGCTGC
>DATNMT010000130.1:0-2980 GCA_035602495.1 Bradyrhizobium sp. | reverse complement strand
CAGGATCGACGGCAGGTTTTCCCGGCCGCGTGTGACCTGAGCCTCCCGGGTGGCGCGGATGGCGGCCAGCGCCACGACATCGATGGTGGCGCCGGTATCCTCGGCGCGGGACGCGGCCTCGGTCACGGTCCGCCGCAACACCGCCTCGAGCCGATCGTGACTCGAATGGTGCAGGTGATCGGCCTTGGTTGCGGCGAACAGGATGCGGTCGATCCGCGGCCGGAACAGGCTCGCGAGCAAGGTCGAGCGGCCGATCCGGAAGCAATCGAGAATCCCGGCCAGCGCCGCCTCGAGATCGTGCAGCGCTTCCGGACCGGAGTTGAAGGCGGCGAGCGCATCGACCAGCACCACCTGGCGGTCCAGCCGCGAGAAGTGATCGCGGAAGAACGGCCGCACCACGACGTCCTTGTACGCCTCGTAACGCCGCACCATCATCGCCCACAGCGATCCTTCCGGCGCGGCGCCGTCGGAGGGCAGGTCGAGCGGCGCAAAGGTCAGCGCCGGCGAGCCCTTGAGGTTGCCGGGCATCAGGAAGCGGCCCGGCGGCAGCAGGCTCATCGCAAAACGCTCGTCGCGGCAGGCGCGCAAATAATCGGTGAACAGCCGCGCTGCGGTCAGCGCGGCCTGCTCGTCTGCACTGTTCAGTGCATTCAAGGTCGCCAGATGCGAATGCCATTCCGCCGCGAGCCGCGCGCGGGGACGTTCCCGCGACAGATCGAGGCTCTCCCTCGACCATTGCTCGTAACTCCTGTGGAGCAGCGGCAGATCGAGCAGCCATTCGCCGGGATAGTCGACGATATCGAGGGTGAGGGTGCGGTCCGCGCCGTTTTGCCGCTGGTAGTCGATCAGCAGCCGCAGCTCGCTGATATCGACGGTCGAGTTGGGCCAGCGCCGCTGCTCGATCAGGGTGCGGACATGGTTCTCATAGTCGAAGCGCGGCACCGCGTCGTCGGGCTGCGGCTCGAGCCGGGCCCGGGCGATCCGCCCGGTCGAAAAAGGCTCGAAAACCGGAAAGCGGCCGCCGCGGGTGAGGCCGTGAATCAACGCCGTGATGAAGACGGTCTTGCCGGCCCGTGAAAGTCCGGTGACACCAAGCCGCACCGTCGGGTTGAAAAAGTGCTCGCCGTAATCCAGCAAGGCCCGCGCCGACAGGCGCGCTTCCTCGACAATATCGGAAAAACGGGGGGCCATGCGGCGGAAGGAACTCGGGTTTCGGAGGCGGCAATGGGCGGGAGCACTCCGGAAAAGTGGCGATTGGCGGGCCAAAATCAAGTTTCATACTAACGACGCGATTGGTGTTTTAGGGTTCGTTGACCTCCGGGGCGGTATCATCTATCGCTTCGCAACCAAAAGCTCGCCGGGCCACCATGACCGTCTTCAAACTGAAACAGCTAGCTTCGAACTCCGTCCATGCCGCCGGCGCCGCCGCACGCTGGAACTACGATCGGGCCGAATTGATCGCCGACGGCGTCGTCCACGGCATCGGCGTGTTCTGCGGAGTGGTCGCGGCCACGGTACTGGTCGTGCTCACGGCCGTCTACGCCACGCCGTTCGAGGTGGCGGTGGTCTCGGTTTACGTCGCGGGCCTGCTGGCCATGCTGGTGTTGTCGGCGACCTACAATCTCTGGCCGGTGTCGCGCGCCAAATGGGTGCTGCGCCGTCTCGACCATTCGGCGATCTATGTGCTGATCGCAGCGACCTACACGCCCTTCATCACCGAGATGAAGGACAGCATTTCTGCCATCGCGCTGTTGATCGGGGTGTGGTGCGTGGCGATTGTCGGGATCGTCATCAAACTGGTGTTGCCGGGCCGTTTCGACCGGGTGGCGGTCGGGCTCTATCTGGCGATGGGCTGGAGCGGGTTCATGGTCTACGACAAAGGCCTGGTGTTGCTGCCGACCCTGACCGTGTGGTTTATCGTGGCCGGCGGCCTGCTCTACAGTCTCGGGATCATCTTTCATGCCTGGCAGCGGTTGCGATTTCAGAACGCGATCTGGCATTCCTTCGTGCTGTTGGGCGCGGCCTGCCACTACACCGCCGTGCTCGATCTCGTAATGACCTGAAATCTTTGGGATAGCCGAGGCTGTAATGCAGGTGACCGGCAAGATCGTGGTCGTCACCGGCGGCGCC
Source organism: Bradyrhizobium sp. (assembly GCA_035602495.1). GTDB lineage: Bacteria > Pseudomonadota > Alphaproteobacteria > Rhizobiales > Xanthobacteraceae > Bradyrhizobium. The sequence goes on along the minus strand of DATNMT010000130.1, from coordinate 850 downwards.
AACGGCATCGGCCGCGCGCTGTGCGAGACCTTTCATCGCGCCGGCGCGGCCAGGGTGGTCGTCGCCGACATCGATAGCGGAGCCGCGCGAGCCGTTGCTGCCGCAATCGGCGGCGCCGCGTTCAAATGCGATGTCGGGAAAGAGAAGGATATCATCCACGTCATCGAGGAAACCGAACGCCAGTTCGGTCCGATTGAACTGTTCTGCTCCAATGCCGGCATCGGCGGCGGCTTCGATCCGGTGTCGGAGAATGCCGGCGGTGATTCCGACGAGCCGTGGTCGCGAAGCTGGGCCGTTCATGTCATGGCGCATGTCTATGCCGCGCGGCACCTGATCCCGCGCATGAAAGCGCGCGGCGGCGGTTATTTCCTCAACACCATCTCCGCCGCCGGACTGCTGTCGCAGGTCGGAAGCCCGGCTTATTCGGCGACCAAGCACGGCGCGGTCGGATTTGCCGAGAATCTTGCGATCTCGCACAGGGCGCATGGCATCAAGGTTTCGATCCTGTGCCCGCAGGGCGTCGACACCAACATGCTGCGCTCGATCCCGAAGGGCCCGCAATCCGGCGACGGCGATCTTTCGCCGGAGCAGGTAGCGCAGGATGCGCTGAAGGGGATCGAGCAGGAGACGTTTGTGATCCTGCCGCATCCGCAAGTGCTGGGCTACATGCGCAAGAAGACGGAAAACTACGACCGCTGGATCGCCGGCATGGCGAAGATCCAGGCCAAGATGCGGGAGAGTTTCGGGAAGTGACCCCTCGTCATGTATGGACGGCCCCCTCTCGGCAAGGACTTTTTGGTGTTTCGGCAAACGGATCGGGGAGCGGTCATGTATACGGCCTCGAGAAGCG
>DATNMT010000037.1:0-3145 GCA_035602495.1 Bradyrhizobium sp. | reverse complement strand
ACCCCGCGGAAGCGGGGTATCCAGTACGCCGCGGCTTTTCGACTCAATCACTGATGTCTCTGGAATACTGGATCACCCGCTTTCGCGGGTGATGACGACTGGGACACAACTTCGCGATCTCGCAGCATGTTTTTTGCTCGAGTCTTGCTCTTTGGTCCGGCTCCCTCTGAAAAGAGGGCGCGGGGAATACCGGGCGCTCGATGCGCCCGCAGCCGCGCGTGGAGTAGTAAACACGCGCGTTAGTCACCACGGTCACACCGGAAAACGCCCGGCATTCCCCGCGCAATGGTTTTAACGGTTTCTTTCGCGCTCTCCCCGGTGATCGGGCTTTGTTGACACCGTCATCGGCGGAGTTGCCGCCACCGACTTGACACCAACCACTGAGGTGTCAGGACCACACGACTTCGCCGTCCGCATCCAGCGCCCTCGTCAGAAGCGCCATCCGCGTCCACCGCATCCCGCCCCGCGTCCGTGACGATCGCGATACGCCCCTTTGTGGGGCGGGACGGCGAATCTATAAAACTGATTTGGGTCGGCCGGCAAGCACTATTTCTGTAAATCGGAAAATTTTTACGAACGTTGCCCCCGGTGGGAAAAAGCGTATTTATTGGAAGCACTTCGCGGCCATCCGGCCGGAAACGCCTCGGCATCCGGGGCTGGCGCTTGCCGGGAAAATCCTTTAGGCTTAAAGTAATTCCATTGGCTGACAGCGGCGCCGGAGGCTTGCCATGAAGATCGCGATCATCGGCGGTGGACCGGCCGGTCTGTATTCCGCGATCCTGCTCAAGAAGCAGCGGCCGCAGGCCGAGATCACGGTCTACGAGCGCAACCGGGCCGACGACACCTTCGGCTTCGGCGTGGTGTTTTCCGACGCCACGCTCGACAATTTCGAGAAATACGACTCGCCCAGCTATCGCCGCATCACCGAACAGTTCGCCTATTGGGACGATATCGCCGTGCACTTTCGCGGCACGGTGCACCGGGTCGGTGGCAACGGGTTTTGCGGCTGCTCGCGCCGCACGCTGCTGTTGATCCTGCAGGAGCGCGCGCGCGAACTCGGCGTCACGCTTATGTTCGAAGCCGACATCGCGGACGAGGCGCGCTTTGCCGATGCCGACCTCATCGTGCTCGCCGACGGCATCAACAGCCGCTTCCGCGACAAATACATCGATCATTTCGCGCCCGAGGTCGACGTTCGCTCCAACAAATTCGCCTGGATGGGTTCGACCCGGCCGCTCGATGCCTTCACTTTCATCTTTCAGGAGACCGAGTGGGGCCCGTTCATCGCGCATGCCTATCAATACGAAGCGGGACGCTCGACCTGGATTTTCGAGACCGATCCCGACACCTTCAAGCGCGCCGGCCTCGAGGGCCTGAACGAGAAGCAATCCGCTGACCGCATGGCCGGCATCTTCGGCTGGTTCCTCGAGGGCCATCCGCTGCTGATCAACCGCTCGATGTGGCGCAATTTCCCGATGATCCGCAGCAAGCGCTGGGTCAAGGACAACATGGTGCTGCTGGGCGACGCAAAAGCCACCGCGCACTTCTCGATCGGCTCCGGCACCAAGCTGGCGATGGAGGATGCGATTGCGCTGGCGGACGCGATGAAGCATGCCCCGACGGTCGAGGCAGCGCTCCGGCAATATGAGGAAGGCCGCCGCGAGGAGGTCGAAAAGACCCAGCACGCCGCCGATGTGTCGCTGGTCTGGTTCGAGCATGTCGACCGGTTCTGGGATTTCGATCCCGTGCAGTTCGCGTTCGGCGTCATGACCCGGGCCAAGGCGATCACCTACGACAACCTCACGCTACGCGCGCCGGATTTTGTCGCCGAGGTCGACAGGGCCTTTGCCAGGCAGGTTCGTGGCAAGGGATTTGATGTCGACGTCGGAAAGCCTGACGCGCCGATGTTTCAGCCGCTCCGCCTGCGCGAGATGGAGGTGAATAACCGCGCGGTGGTGTCGCCGATGTGCATGTACTCGGCTAGCGATGGCGTGCCCGGCGATTTCCACCTGGTGCATTACGGCTCGCGCGCGATTGGCGGGGCGGGGTTGATCTTCACCGAGATGACCTGCGTTTCCCGTGACGCCCGGATCACGCCGGGCTGCACCGGCCTGTGGAACGACGAGCAGCAAGCCGCCTGGCGGCGTATCGTCGATTTCGTGCATGCGAACTCCGCGGCGAAGATCGCCCTGCAGCTCGGCCATGCCGGCCGCAAGGGTGCGACAAAACTGATGTGGGACGGCATGGACCGTCCGCTGGAGCAGGGCGGCTGGGACGTGATATCGGCCTCGCCAATCCCCTACTTCCCGGACAGCCAGGTGCCGCGCGAGATGGACCGTGCCGCCATGGACGCGGTCAAGGCCGCGTTCGTGCAAGCGGCCGAGCGCGGTGAGGCCTGCGGCTTCGACATGCTGGAACTGCATTGCGCCCATGGCTATCTGCTGGCGAGTTTTATTTCGCCGCTGACCAACCAGCGCACGGACGAATATGGCGGCTCGCTCGCCAACCGGATGCGCTTTCCGCTGGAAGTATTCGAGGCGCTGCGGGCGGCGTGGCCGGCGCACAAGCCGATGTCGGTGCGCATTTCCGCCACCGACTGGACCGAGGGCGGCATCACCGGGGATGACGCCGTCGACATCGCGCGTGCCTTTGCCGAAGCCGGCGTCGACCTGGTCGATGTCTCGACCGGCCAGACCGTGCGCGACGCCCAACCGATCTACGGCCGCATGTTCCAGACGCCGTTCTCCGATCAGGTCCGCAACGAGGCCCGCGTCGCCACCATGTGCGTCGGCAACATCACCACATCGGACCAGGTCAACACCATCCTTGCCGCCGGCCGCGCCGATCTGGTCGCGCTCGGCCGGCCGCATCTGGTCGATCCGTTCTTCACGCTAAAGGCCGCCGCCTGGTACGGCGCCGACGGCGTGTTTTGCCCGCCGCAATATCTGCCAGGCAAGGAGCAGATCTTCCGCAACAGCGTGCGCGACCGGCAGGATTTCGACGATCTCAAAATTAAGGCTAAGCCCAAGACCCGGGCCGAGCTCAAGGCGGAGGCGACAAAGCCGCTTGCGGCGGAGTGACCGCCCATGCGAGGCTTTGGGCCTTCGTAAAGCCTTTAGGTCACAGTGGAGTAGGGCGATGAAGG
>DATNMT010000024.1:0-8481 GCA_035602495.1 Bradyrhizobium sp. | reverse complement strand
ACAAGCAGCAGACCATCGCGGTGTCGGCGCCGCCGAATTTCGTCACCATGTGCGATGCCGACCGGATGCGGGAGGCGATCGACAATCTCGTCAGCAATGCCATCAAATACTCGCCGATCGGCGGCAAGATCGCTCTCCTGGTCACTCACGAGGGCGATCGCACCGTCATCCGCATCGCCGACGAGGGCGCGGGCCTGTTGCCCGAGGATCTCGGCCGGTTGTTCGGCCGGTTCCAGCGGCTTTCGGCCAAACCCACCGCCGGCGAAAGCTCGACCGGGCTGGGCCTATCCATCGTCAAGCGCATCATCGACATGCATGGTGGCGAGGTGACCGCGGAAAGCGGCGGACCCGGACAGGGATCGACGTTCACCGTCACATTGCCCGCGGTAGTGACGTCATGACCCAGAGTCAGCACATTGTGATTGTCGACGACGAGGCGCCGGCGCGCGAGATGGTCGGCGATTACCTCAAGATGCACGGCTTCACCGTGACGCTGTGCGACGGCGGCAAGAGCCTGCGCGGCGCGATCGAAACGAGCGTGCCCGATCTGGTGGTGCTCGACCTCAACATGCCGGAGGAGGACGGACTTTCGATCATCCGCGACCTGAAAAGCCGCATCAATGTCCCCGTCATCATGCTGACGGCGACCGCAAGCCCGATCGATCGCGTCGTCGGTCTCGAACTCGGCGCCGACGATTACATCGCAAAGCCCTGCGAATTGCGGGAATTGATGGCGCGGATCCGCTCGGTGCTGCGGCGGAGTGCGCCGGCGAAGCTGCCTGCGGCTGGGCCGGATGCAGCCTCCGCAAGGACCGCCAAAGACCAGCTGGTGCGGTTCGGCACCAAATGGCTCGATCTCGAGGCGCAGGCGTTGCGCGACGAAGAGGGCAACGAGCATCCGCTGACCGCTTCCGAATTCTCGCTGCTCAAGGTTTTCGCGGCCAATCCGAAGCGTGTGCTGTCGCGCGAGCGCCTGCTGGAGCTGGCCAACGCCCGCGACGCCGAAGCCTTCGATCGCGCCGTCGATCTCCGGATCATGCGCATTCGGCGCAAGATCGAGGTCGACCCGACCAAGCCCGCGGTGATCCGCACCATCCGCGGCGGCGGCTATCTGTTTTCGCCCGCCGGCGAGAAGGGGTGAACGGGCGCTGCTTAAAGCCCTTGCTGTCCGCGACGGTGAATTCGCGAACCACGGTGCCATGCCCCTCACCCGAAATTCGAGTTGCACTCGAATTTCGACCTCTCCCCGCGAAGGGCGGGGAGAGGTTAAGAAGATGCGGCTCTATCCCGAGCGCTCTTATTCCAAAGCACGCCGTCAGCGCTCCCTCGCCCCGCTCTTCGCCGGGAGAGGATTGGAGGGCTGCCTCCGCAAATTCGGCGGATGTGATCGCCGCAAGGTCAGGAAGGGCTACTGCTCGAGCGAACAGTCGGCGCCGCCGCCGGAATTGTCCTTGATTTCGGCGGGATCGAGCGTGCAGCTGAATTTCGTGACGTTTTCGATCATCGAGCCGGCCGCGCCTTCCGCGGTGATTCCGGCCGAAGCCAGCGTGGCGTAGAGTTCGTTGGCCTCGCGGCCCTTCAGGGAATGTTTTGCCTTCTTGAACGTGAGCTCGCAGCTGCGGTCGGCGATGGCGACATTGCTGATCCGGCACATCACGGAATCGGCAATGACCGACAACTTCTTTTTGGGATAGCTGCTCTTGACCTTGCCGTCGAACAGGCCCGCGATGACCTTCTTGTCGCCGGCGCTCAGCAGCGGTGAATACTGTGCCACCACAGCGGCAACCGCCAGCGCGGTTGCCCCCGTCACGCTCACCGGCGCCGCCGATGCAGACGAAGCGCCCACGCTGACGATCAAAACGAGACCCGTCGCGATTCCCGAAATCGAATTCTTCATGACAATGCTCCCATGATCGAGGCAGTCAACTTCGAATGCATCCTATATATCACTTAAGGTAGCATTGTGACATGCCATTTCGCGAGGGTTTCATGCGACCTGCGACCGACAAGTCGCGCTGTTGTCATTTTCATGGGACACGAATGCGGCGCAATTCCCCTCAACATGATCGTGATCGGCGTCGACGGGAACCCGAAGGAAGAGCCGAGTTTCAGCCGTATCTCGTGTCCGGCCGACTCTATTGAACGTTGAGTGGACGGATACGAATGGCTACGAACAGAAAAACCTGGTTGCTTTGCGAGGTGGCGGTCGCCCTTGTGGTCGCAACCTCGGCGGTCGCGCAGGAAACGCCCTTCCAAAGCCGGCAGCTCACGCCATCCGGCGAATACACCTTCGGCATCGAGGGGCCGGCCGTCGACGCCCGCGGAAACCTGTATGTCGTCAATTTCGGCAAGCCCGGCACGATCGGAAAGCTGGCCCCAGGTGCCTCACAATCGGAATCCTTCGCGGTGCTGCCCGAGGGCAGCGTCGGCAACGCGATCCGCTTCGCTTCGGACGGCCGCATGTTCGTCGCCGACTACAAGAAGCACAATATCTTCCTGGTTAGTCCGGACGGCAAGGACGTCCAGACCTATTTCCATTCCGACGACTTCAACCAGCCGAACGACATGACGGTCGCCATCGACGGCACCCTTTACGCGAGCGACCCCAACTGGAAACGGCACGACGGGCAAATCTGGCGGGTGCAAAAATCGGCCGGCGGCAATGTGGTTGGCGAGAAGATGACCGCCGAGCGCAAGATGAGCACCACCAACGGCATCGATCTCAGTCCGGATGGCAAAACCCTTTATGTCGGCGAGTCCGATACCCGCGAGATCTGGGCCTACCGGATCGACGGCACAAAGCTGCTGTCGCCAAAACTCATGAAACGATTCCCCGATTTTGACATCGACGGCCTGCGCACCGACATCGCGGGCAATCTGCTGGTGGCACGTATCCTGAAGGGCACCATCGCGATTCTGACCCCCGCGGGCAAACTGATCCGCGAGATCAAGCTCAGCGCCGCGGAACCGACCAACCTCGCCTTCGGCGGCGAGGACGGCCGGACGGTTTTCGTCACACAGCGAAAGGGCGGCTTTATCGAGTCGTTCCGCACCGACCGCCCGGGCCGCGAATTCTGTCTTTGGGGTTGCGCCCCGCCGGCAAAGCCCTGAGGCGCCGGCGGGACTTTGCCCGCAAGGCCGCCTCCTTGCGGCCCGCCCGAGTTAGGGCTGAAATCCCAGCCACCGGGGCTTCCGGGACTCCTTTCGGGCGCGATCGGCACCACCTCGCGCCAAAACCCATCTCCTTCAAATCGCTGGCATTTCATGCCGGATCGTTTCGTCGCTGGCGCGCCGACGAAACAATTCTTTCGGTCACGAAACCATTTTCCGCTTTCCGTGCAGAAGTCCGGAAACGTTGGCTCATTAACAATTTGCCCCACCAAGCGCCGTCCAAGCGGCCACACCGGGAGCTAGTCATGCAGAATGTCGTTGCCATCAACGCCGCAGCCCGCCAAGGCATCATCGCTGCCCAGGCGACCTCGGACGAAATGCTGCTGGAAAGCATCGCCGATGGCGGCCGGACTGCAATGCATATCCTTTATTCCCGTCACAACGTGCGGGTTTACCGTTTCGTGCTTCGCATCGTGCGCGACATCACGCTGGCGGAAGATCTCACCAGTCAGGTTTTCCTCGACGTGTGGCGCACCGCCGACCAGTTCGAGGGCCGTTCGCAGGTTTCCACCTGGCTGTTGTCGATCGCCCGCTTCAAGGCGCTGACCGCGCTGCGCCAGCGCCGGCATGAGGACATCGATCAGGAAGACGTGCTCGAAATCGCCGACGAGGCCGACACGCCGGAGGCCTCGCTCGATCGCGCCAACACCAGCGCCATCCTGCGCGCCTGCCTGGCAAAACTTTCGCCGGCGCACCGCGAGATCATCAACCTCGTCTACTACCACGAGAAGTCGGTGGAAGAGGCCGGCACGATCATCGGCATCCCCCAGAGCACGGTGAAGACAAGGATGTTCTATGCCCGCAAGCAGCTCGCCGATCTGCTCAGAGGCGCCGGCGTCGACAGTCTGGCGGCATGAGGTAAATTGCAACATATTCAACAGGTTGCGCGGATTTGGCGGCAAAGGCCAGCTTGATGCGCGCAGCCCACGAAACAAATGAAACAATCGACGACATCACGCGGAAAAACTGAGCGGTTAAACAGAGATTCATTGAAGAGAGTTTTCTAGCCCCCCAAGCTCTTCCACCCGAGTACTTGTAACCCCCCAAGTACCTCCAACGACCCGGACGGGATGCCCCCCTCCGGGTCGCTCTGCGTTTGGGGGCGCCCGACGCCACAAGCCTCACGAATACGTGACGCGGCGGGCGTAACGTTGAGCGCCCGCCTCCCGAAGAACAGCTGTGCCCGCGCGTATCCGCGCGGATCGATGGGTGCCGTTGATGTTGAATCTCCTTCTTGCGCTGCTCGCGGGCATCGTCACCGTGGCAGCGCCCTGCACGCTGCCGATGCTGCCGATCCTGCTTGGCGCGTCGGTCGGCCAGACCGGCAAAATCCGACCAGCGATGATCGCGCTCGGGTTTGTCATTTCATTTTCGGCAACCGCTTTGCTGTTGAGCGCGATCACCCGGATTTTCGATTTCGATCCCAACAGCCTGCGGACGGGCGCGGCGATCCTGCTCGCTGGCTTTGGCGTGCTGATGATCTGGCCGGCGCCGTTCGAATGGCTGTCAAGCCGGCTCGGTGGGCTCACCAATGCCGCCGCCGGCAGCGCCGCATCACGCCAGGGCAATCTCGGCGGCTTTGTGCTGGGCACCACGCTCGGCCTGGTCTGGACGCCCTGCGCCGGACCGGTGCTGGGTTCGATCCTGACCGTCGTCGCGACCTCCAAAGACACCGCCTGGGCGAGCACGCAGCTCGTCGTGTACGCCATTGGCGCCGCGATCCCGATGCTGGCAATTGCCTATGGCGGCCAGGCCGTCACCACCCGCGTCCGCAGCATCGCGCGCATTTCCCCCCGGCTGCAGCAGGGATTCGGCGTCGTTGTAATCGCCTTCGCGGCTCTCTCCTACTTCCAATACGACACGCTGATCGTGGCGTGGCTGACCGCTTTTTATCCGCAGGCCCAGCTTGGCCTTTAAAGCCACCCGAAAACCCAGAGGAGACTTCCATGACGATACGATCGCTCGCCGCTTCCGCTTCGGTTGCCGCGCTTTGCCTGTTTGGCGCGGCCACCTACGGCATGTCGGGCGAGGCCGTGCGCGACCAGCCTCCCGTCGCGGTAGCCGCGCTGCAGAGCAGCGCGCCGAACTTCGCCGGCATCAGCAACTGGTTCAATTCGGCTCCCCTCAACATCGCCGACCTGCGCGGCAAGGTGGTGCTGGTGGATTTCTGGACCTATGGCTGCGTCAACTGCGTCAACACCCTTCCGCACGTCACCGAACTCTATGCCAAATACAAAGACCGCGGCCTCGTCGTGGTCGGCGTCCATACCCCGGAATTCGCGTTCGAGCGGTCGGCGTCCAACGTGCAGGCCGCCCTGAAGCGGCATGGCATCACCTATCCGGTGGCGCAGGACAACGACTCGCAAACCTGGAACGCCTACCGCAACCAGTATTGGCCGGCGCAATACATCGTCGATCAGAACGGAAAAATCGTGTTCCAGCACGACGGCGAAGGCCAATACGAGCAGATCGACCGCACCATCGCGCGGCTGCTCAACGCTTCGAGCTGAGCGGCTCCCAAGGCCTCCGGCGCAGGCGCGGGTGAACCGGGAGCCATTCCGTCGAAATATGAGTTTTATCAACGCGGGACGCCATCGCATCGAACAACGTGTTTGGCGATGGCGCGCCATCCGTCGGCGTCGTTCCATTGCCGCAGCGAGCGTGATAAACTCCGGCTATCAAACGACGGATGACCGCGATGTTCGATGGCTGGGATGCCGTGGATTTGGCCCGGGCGCAATTCGCCTTCACGATGGCGTTTCACATCGTGTTTCCCGCCTTCTCGATCGGACTTGCCAGCTATCTCGCGGTGCTGGAAGCGCTGTGGCTTTCGACCGGGCGCGAGGTCTTCATCAACCTGTTCAACTATTGGCTGAAGATCTTCGCGGTCGGGTTCGGCATGGGCGTGGTGTCGGGCATCGTGATATCCTATCAGTTGGGTACCAACTGGTCGGCGTATTCCGACAAGACCGGCCCGATTGTCGGCCCGCTGATGGCCTATGAGGTGCTGACCGCGTTCTTTCTCGAAGCGGGCTTCCTCGGCGTGATGCTGTTCGGCCTGGAACGGGTCGGTCACAAACTGCATTTCCTCGCGACCTCGATGGTCGCCATCGGCACGCTGTTTTCCGCCTTCTGGATTCTTTCCGCCAATTCCTGGATGCAGACGCCGGCCGGCTACGCCGTCAACCCCGACGGTCAGTTCGTCCCCGACGACTGGCTCAAGATCATCTTCAATCCATCGTTTCCCTACCGCTTCGTGCATATGGTGCTGGCGGCCTATCTCACTACCGCGCTGGTGGTCGGCGCGGTCGGCGCGTTTCACCTGATGCGCGATCGGCATCTTCCGGGTGCGCGGGTGATGTTCTCGATGGCGATGTGGATGGCGACCCTGGTGGCGCCGATTCAGATTCTTGCCGGCGACCAGCACGGCCTCGACACGCTGGCACACCAGCCCGTGAAAATCATGGGGATGGAGGGACATTTCCAGAGCCACAAGGACGGCGCGCCGCTTTATCTGTTCGGCCTGCCGGACCAGGCCGCGGGCGAGGTCAAATATGCCATCGAAGTCCCCAAACTGGGTTCGCTCATTCTAAAGCATTCATTGGATGCGCCGATGGCGGGCCTCGACACCGTGCCGCGCGAAGACTGGCCGCCGGTGCCGATCATCTTCTGGTCATTCCGCATCATGGTCGGGCTGGGATTTCTGATGTTGGGGCTCGGCCTGTTCAGCCTGTGGACGCGCTGGCGCGGCAGCCTCTATGAAAGCCGGCCGTTGCACCTGTTCGCACTCGCCATGGGGCCCGCAGGGTTTGTCGCGGTGCTGGCGGGCTGGTTTACCACCGAGGTCGGCCGCCAGCCCTTCACGGTCTATGGGCTCCTCCGCACCGTCGAGTCGGCTTCGCCGCTGGCCGCGCCGGCGGTGGGCTCATCGCTGGTCGCCTTCGTCATCGTCTATTTCATCGTCTATGCGGCCGGCCTGACCTATTTGTTCCGGCTGATGGCGCAGCCGCCGCACCACGGCGAACAGGGGCCCAGCCACGCACCGGTCCGCGCCGCCGGCATCACGCCCGCGGCCGGCGTGGCAGCGGAAGGAGCCGCCCGATGACCGGCATCGACCTCGCCACGATCTGGGCGTTCATCATCGCGTTCGCCGTGTTCGTCTATGTGGTGATGGACGGCTTCGATCTCGGCCTCGGCATCCTGTTTCCGCTGTTCCCCCAGAAAGCCGATCGCGACGTCATCATGAACAGCGTGGCGCCGGTGTGGGACGGCAACGAAACCTGGCTGGTGCTCGGCGGCGGCGGATTGATGGCGGTGTTTCCGCTGGCCTACGCCGTGCTGATGCCGGCGTTGTACACACCGATAATCGCCATGCTGGTCGGCCTGGTGTTTCGCGGCGTTGCCTTCGAATTCCGCTGGCGGACGCTCAGCGAGCAAAATCGCTGGGATATCGCGTTCGCCGGCGGATCGCTGCTGGCCACGCTGGCGCAGGGAATTGCACTCGGCGCAATCCTGCAGGGCGTGCACGTGGAAGCGCGGCATTATGCCGGCGGCTGGTGGGACTGGCTGACGCCGTTCAGCATCTTGACCGGCCTCGCGTTGGTCGTCGGCTACGCCCTGTTAGGTGCGACATGGCTGGTGCTGAAGACCGAGGGCGAACTTCGCGACAAGGCCTATCACCTCAGCGGCTGGCTGTTATTCGCGATGTTAGGTGCCATCAGCGCAGTCAGTATCGCCACGCCGTTCCTGCACATCCAATATGCGCAGCGCTGGTTCACCTGGCCTAACATCATCTTCACTGCGCCGGTACCGATTGCGGTAGCCAGCGTTACCGTCCTGTTGTTGCGCAGCCTCGCCAACAAACAGGATCACCAGCCGTTCTTTTTGTCGCTGGCCCTGTTCGCGCTGTCCTATGCCGGCCTCGGCATCAGCATGTGGCCCTATATCGTGCCGCAGAGCATCACCATCTGGCAGGCGGCATCGCCACAGAACAGCCAGCTCTTCACGCTGTTTGGGGTTGCCGTGCTGATACCGCTCATTCTCGGCTACACCGCGTGGGCCTATTGGGTATTCCGCGGCAAGGTGAGGCCCGAGAGCGGTTATCATTGATGCCAAGTGAGCAAAAGCCTCCGCCGTTGGCGCAGCGCCTGGTGTGGTTCGCCATACTTTGGGTCGGCGGGGTCGGCGCCGTGGCCATCCTGTCCTATGGGCTTCGGCTGTGGCTCGCGCCGAAGTGAGGCTTTCGGGACATTCCTGACGAAAATCGAAGGCATTCCAGCGAGATACTGGATTGCTTGCCATCCCGCTATG
>DATNMT010000673.1:0-3072 GCA_035602495.1 Bradyrhizobium sp. | reverse complement strand
TTCCAGCCGGTTCAGGCGTCCCTTCGGCGTTCCCACCAGATACTGCACCGGCGGATCGCTGTTGCGCATCTCGGCCAGCACGGCCTCGGTCGGCACGCCGCGATCCATCACCCAGACCCGCCGCGCCTTGCCGTATTGCAGTTCGATCTTGCTCAGGAACATCCGCAGCGTCTTGCTGTCGGCGGTATTGCCGGGAAGCACCTCGTAAGCTAGCGGCAAGCCGTCGGGCGTCACCACCAGCGCGATCACGACCTGCGGGCAGTCCGGTCGCTTGTCGCGGCTGTAGCCGTGGCGGCGTTTGCTGCCTTCCGGCAAGTCCGAGGCGTTGACCTCGAAGTAGGTACTGGTCAGATCGTAAAGCAGCACATCGAAGTTGGCGTTGAACAGATCGCGCCAGCGCCCGACCAGATGCGAGAACAGCGCCTCCTTGTGCTCAAGCAGCAGATCGTGGCAGGCATAGAGCTTGTGTTCTTCCGCCAACCCGAAGTCGGCTCCCAGCAGATCGGCCATCGCGCTGTTGCCGAACCACTCGCGATGCAGCCGCCACTCGCTCCCCGGAGCGATCAGCCGATAGCTGGCGAGAACCTGCAGGATCTGATCCCACGGCGTTCCCTTTCGGCTCGGCGGCAGGCGATCGGCCCAGAACCGATCGAGCTGAAGCTCCCGCCACAACTGCCCGGCCAGCCAGCAGGCTCCCCATTGCCGCGGACGACGAAGCTGCATCTCCGACAGGCGAAGCTGAACGATAGATGCTTCGCCTACAACCGCCTCGCATCGATCCTCCGGGAATAGGGCCAGTGTCCGTGTGCGGCCGGCATCCTCGTCGAACACCTCGATCGCCTTGCGCCACGCCGCAGCCTGCGAGGAGTTGATCTCGCCGAGATACAGCACATGCCGCTGCACCACCCGGCCATCATCGAGACGCTTGTTCTCGACCACGTTCCAGTAGCTGTGCGCTTTGCCGTTCTTCTTTCGCTCGGTGCGTCGCAGAAACATGATGCGACGAATCTATGCGCAATCAGCCGCACTTGGGAATCGGGTAGGTCTTCACTACAGCCGTTTTTGGCCAAAACCAAAGACCTCGCTCGTTGTAAATCAAATACTTAGCCGTCTAAAAAATCTCAAAATTCGCATTTTCGAGCGCGAATCCGCGAACTCGGGCTAGGACGACCTCAATCTGCTAGCTCAATTCGAGTTATGGCCGCGCGAACACCAAGGTAAAATTGTTGGCGGGCATCTCGGCGATGTCCACCAGCGCCAGACCGGCGCCCGCCGCCAGTTCTTGCAGGGCCTCGATATCGCGCACGCCCCATTCGGGATTGCCTTCGCGAAGACTCGAATCGAACACGGCGTTGCTGACCGCGGTGTGCTTGCCGCCGCGCTTGAACGGTCCGTACAAAAACAGCTGCCCATCGGCGCGCAGGTAACGGCCCGCGCCTGCGAACAAACCCTCCGCGACCCGCCACGGCGCGATGTGAATCACATTGGCGCAGAACACCGCCAGCAATTTTGCCGGGCCGCTGCCGTGACCCAACTCCGCACACCACGCCGGATCGGACAGATCGATCCGCAGCGGCGGCCGGATATTTGACAGCCCCGCATGCGCCCGCCACGCGGCAATGCTTTTCAGATGCTGCTCGTTGAGATCGCTCGGCCACCAGGTGATGTCAGGCATATGGCCGGCGAAATCGACCACATGCTGGCCGGTGCCGCTGCCGGCCTCGACCGCGTCGCCGGATTTGCCGGCAAGGAATTTTTGCAGTACCGCCCGGATCGCCTGATGGTTGCGGTGGAACGCCGCCGCGTCGAGCCGGCCGTCGGGCTCGACCCGCCGCCCGTCCTTGCCGAATTCAACGACATATTCAGCCATGACATCCTCCAGGCTGGCCGAACTTACCGGCTTTGGACCGGGATCGCGAGACCGTGATTGCGCGAAAATCCGACTGACCTCGGGCACTATTCGGGAACATTCCGACTTTTCTCGGTTGCATCGCGAGAATACGTCCGCGCCGCATTGCCGGTCCCTCCGCCCACATTGTCAGCCAATGGCGTTTATGCTTTGACCATTATATTCTGACAGATAGTCGGCATAAACCTGCGGGAAGCACCTTTGACCACCACCACCCCCTCGACGACGCCCGTCCTGATGCAGGCGCTCGCGTTGGCATTGCTGACCGGCACGGCGTCTGCGAGCGCGGCGCAAGCGCAATCCACCGTAGCCGAGGGCCAGAAAATCGCATTCGATCGCAGCAAGGGCAATTGCCTGACCTGTCACGAGATCAAGGGCGGCGATCTTCCCGGCACCATCGGGCCGCCGCTCAAGGACATCAAAAGCAAATACCCCGATCGCAGCGAACTGGTCGCCATCCTCACCGACGAGACAAAACGCAACCCGCAGACCGTGATGCCGCCGTTCGGACGAAATCGGATTCTGACCGAGCAGGAGATCAACGCGGTGGTGGATTTCCTGCAGACCTTATGATGGCGTGCGCGCCCCTGGAGATTTTGATGACCATCACAGACAACGGGTTTTCGGCGACGCGACGCCTGATTCTGCAAGGCGTGGCGGCGGTCGCGCTGGTCGGCCCCGGAAATCTCGGCTTCAGCCTGGCGCCGGCGTTTGCCGCCGCCAACGACAAATATCCGGAAGATGCGTTCAAGGCCAAGGGCGATGCCGACGCCATCAAGGCGCTGTACGGCAGGGCCGCCGAACCATCGGACAAAGTAAAGCTCGACGCCCCGGAAATCGCCGAGAATGGCGCGGTGGTGCCGATCTCGGTCTCGACCACGCTCGCCGACGTCACCTCGATCTCGTTTCTGGTTTCCGAAAACCCCAACGCGCTGGCGGCATCCTACAGGATTCCGGCCGGCACCATGCCGAGCGTGGCCAATCGGCTCAAAATGGCGAAGACCAGCAATGTGATCGCGATTGTGGAAGCCGGCGGCAAGCTCTACAGCGCCACCAAGGAAGTCAAAGTCACCGTCGGCGGCTGCGGCGGCTGACGCGAGGTTGAAGGAGAATATTCTGATGGCATCGACCATTCGCGTGCGCGCGACCGCAAGCGGCGAGAC
>DATNMT010000672.1:0-9855 GCA_035602495.1 Bradyrhizobium sp. | reverse complement strand
AACGCCGGCGACGTCAAGCATCGGGATTGGCGCCCGATACGACATCAACGACACCTATCATCTGCTCGGCTACATCCGGCGAGGAATTGAGAACGCCGCCGAGGCCGATCAATTTTCCTGGTACGCCTCGGTGCTATTTACGTTCTGACAATTCTGCGGTTGCCCAACGGCCTCATGGTTCGAGACGCCGCGCCTTCGCCCTTCGGGCTGCGGCGCGCTCCTCACCATGAGGGTCAAGGACCTCATCCTGAGGAGCGCGCTCTTGCGCGCGTCTCGAAGGATGAAGCGACTGGACTAGAATCCTCAGCCCCGCCTGACGCTTGAGCCGCCGTCGACCGGCAGCGTCACGCCGGTGATGAAATTGGCCTCGTCGGAAGCCAGGAACAGCGCGGCGTTGGCGACGTCCCAGGCCGTGCCCATCTTCTTGCGCAGCGGCACCTTGGCGTCGCGCTCGGCCTCGACCTCGGCGCGGCTCTTCCTGAATTCGCGGGCGCGGGTATCGACCGCCATCGGCGTGTTCATCAGGCCGGGCAGGATGACGTTGGCGCGGATGCCGTATTGCGCGTTCTGGTAGGCGAGCTGCTCGGTGAAGGCGATCATCGCCGCCTTGGTCGCCTTGTACGCGACGTAGGGATAGGTGGTGATGGCCGCCATCGAGGAGATGTTGATGATGGCGCCGCTCTGTTGCTGGCGCATCACCGGGATCACGTGCTTGGCGGCGAAGATGCAGCTCTTGAGGTTGATCGCCACGCAGCGCTCCAGCGCCTCCTCGGTGAAGTCGGCCAGTTCGGCGTCGCTGCCGGCGAGGCTGACGCCGACATTGTTGTGCAGGATGTCGATCCGGCCCCAGCGCGCCTTGGCATCCTCGACCATGGCCTTGAGTTCGGCATTCCTGGTGACGTCGGCCTTGAAGGCCGCCGCGGTGCCGCCCTTGGCGGCGATCATGTCGACCGTCTGCTGCGCCGAATCGAGATGGTGATCCACGCACAGCACGCGAGCGCCTTCGCGCGCGAAGGTCAGCGCGGTGGCGCGGCCGTTGCCCATGCCTTCGCCGGGGCTCTGGCCGGCGCCGACGACGATGGCGATTCTGTCCTTGAGGCGCATGTCAGTTCACTCCCGGGATCGGATACTGCTTGAGTACCTCTTTGTAGGTTGGTTCGTTGTCGATTTTCATGGTCGCGAGCACGCGGACCACGGCGCAATAGAAGGCGATGGTGAGCACGAGATCGGTCATGTGCTCGTCGGACAGCTCTTGCTTGATCGCGGCGAAGGTCGCCTCCGACATGGCGAGCTCGCGCACCATCTCGCGGGCGCCCTTCAGGATCGCCTTGGCCAAGGACTCCAGCTTCGACGGCTTGCCCTCGGTCTCGGCCAACAGCCCCTCGATATCGGAATCGGTGACGCCGAACTCCTTGCCGATCTTCACATGATGGGTGAATTCGTATTCCGACTTCTCCAGCCAGCCGACCTGCAAAATCGCAAGCTCGCGCAGGCGCGGGTCGAGCTTGCTCTTGAATCGGATGAAGCTGCCGACGCCGTTGAAGGGGCGCGCCATGTCGGGCGAGTTGACCAGCAGCTTGTGCAGGTTGGTGTTGCGCTTGAGCATGTCGCGATATTCCGGCGCGACCTGGTCGGCCTCCAGATAGGGCAGGCGGGCCATCTTGTTCGTTCTCCCCGGTGACGTGTTATGGATGATCGATGATAGGAAGGACGTTACCGCGAGGAAAGCGCCTAATCCTCATGGCTGTCAGACGAGAAGGCTCATGCAAGCCACCGCGTGCTCGCACGACGCTCTGGCGGTCCACGAGGCGCGCTCGGCCGAAGTCCAGCTTCCGGACAGCCGGCACGGCACGCGCAGCAGGCCTGGCAGTTGGATGAGCGGGTCCACGCGCTTCTATTCACCCATGAATCAGGCGCCATGCGATCGCGCCCAGCCCGCCGAGCCAGAGGGCGGTGGCCGCCAAGAATTGAATGCCAAAGCCCATGCTGCGCTTCTCCGCGGCCTGCGCGTAGCCGGTGATGTAGAGAATGCGGCCGACGATCCAGACCAGGCCAAGCACGGCGGCGATGGGATCGCTGATATAGATCGCAAACAGCCAGAGCGAGGGCAGGAAAATCGGCATCCATTCCAGCGTGTTCATCTGTCCGCGAAACACCCGCTCGAAATCAGGATTGCCCGTAATCGCCGGCGCCTTGATGCCGAATTTGGCGCGGGCCTTTGCGACCCGGGCGGAGGTGAAAAAGTAGAACGCGATCGCGAGCAGCGTGACGAGCGCGGTGAAATGAAACATTGCGAGAGCCCCCTTAAAGTTAAACCGTCATTCCGGGGCGCGCGTCAGCGCGAACCCGGAATCTCGAGATTCCGGGTTCGCTTCGCGCCCCGGAATGACGATTCCTCAATACCCCGTCAATTCAAGATATCCAACGCCTGCGTGGCTGCCCGCAAGGCTGATCGGCCCTTCCCAATAGGAAAAGCTGGTCGCCATCCAGCTTCGCGCATTCAGCGGGACGCACACGATCCTCAGCGCCAGCGGCGGAATTGCAATCTCCCATGTGGTCGGGATCCTGCGCCCGTCGATCTCGGTGAAAGCCTTCGGCGTCATGGTGATGTCACTCGATCCGATCTGCTGGGTTTTGCCGTCCGGCAAAATCCAGTTCGCGGAGGCGTAATGATGGCCGTCGGTCTGTCGCATTCGGTACAGCATCAGCTTCTCGCCCGAATTGAAATGCAGCGACAGCCAGTCCCAGCCGGATTGGTCCGAGGCGAGCGGCTGGCTGCTCCATTCCCGGTCCATCCAGGCAAGGCCGACGACGTCGACGGATTTGTCGTCGATGCTGATGCGGCCCGCCGCCTTGAAGTGCGGCTGGCTGTAATAATACGAGGCCTGCTCGCGCTCCGATTTGCGGCTGTAGCCGCCTTCGCCCTGCGGCACCAGCGGCCGATCGGCATCGAGCTGCAATGTGTAGGCAAAATCCGAACCGGATGCGGTGACCTCAAGCGGCGCGATCAGGTCGTCGCGCATCGGTTCACGCCCGCGCATTTGCCAGGAATCGATCCAGGCCTGAAACGGTTTTGCGTCGACGCCGGCCTGCCCGACGCCGCCGCGGGCGAATTTTTCGGCGGTGCGGTGGGTGTCGGCGCGCGTGACGGCGGCGTGGCCCATCCAGATCTGCGGATTGGCCCAGCCTTCGGCTTGCGCGCCCGGCCGCGAGGCCTGACGGAACAAGGTCCACTGCGCGCCATAGGCCGTGCCTGCCGAATCCACCAGGTTCGCCGTCAGGTACCACCACTCGATGCGATAGTCCGGATGCGGACCGTGGTCGGCAGGGAATGTAAAAGTCTTGCCGGGAACGACTTGGGCAAAACCTGCCGCGTTCATGCCGAGCCCGGCAAAGCCCTGCGCGAGGGCGTGCCCGCGGCCGAGCCCGAGAAACAGCGCACCGCCCGCGAAGACGCGGCGGGTGATGTGGACCCTATCGTTCATCGGCGAAAATCTTGATCAGGCGCGCCGGCTGCATCCGCGCCAGTCTTATCACCGGAAGCAGGGCCGCCAGCAGCGACGCCGCCATCGCCACGGCCAGCAGCTGCAGGAGTTGCAGCGGGAAAACATGGAACGGCAGCCGCCAGCCGAACGCCTTTACGTTCACCACCGCGATCAGGCACCACGCCACCAACAGCCCCAGCGGCAGCGCCAGCAGCGTGGTGATCAGCGCCACCGACAGCGTCTTCAACAGCTCGATCGCCGCAAGCTTCCGCCGCGTGATGCCGATCGCCCACAGCGGCGCCAGTTGCGGCAGGCGAGAGTTGGCGAGCGTCAACAGGCTCGTCAGCAAGGCGACGCCGGCGACCCCAAGGGTGAAGGCGTTCAATGCCGCCGTCACCGCAAAGGTGCGGTTGAAGATCCGCGTCGACTCGGCTTTCAGCGTGGCCTGATCGACGAGGCTGCGGCCATCGAGCCCGAATTTCTGCTGCAGCGACGAGATCAGCGCGGGCACTTCGCCAGGCGTGACGCGGAGCGCCAGCCGCGTCAGCGGTATCTGCGGAAAACGCCGGATCAGCGCGGCGATGTTGACGGCGATCTGTCCCTTCGGGTTGCCGTAATCGGCATAAATGCCGACGATCTCGAGTGTCCAGCTTCCGCCCGGCGCGGGCACCTCGATGCGGTCGCCGATGCCGAGTTTCAGACGCCGGGATAATTGCTCGCTGATGAAGCCGGCATCGCCGGGACGAAGGCGGGCCCACACGTTGGCAGCGGACTCCAGCAGCGGCCAGTGATCGCGATAGGTCGCGTGATCGGGCAGGCCGAAAATCTCGATCGGCGCGCCCTCGATTTGCGTTTCCGCCCGGCCGCCCTGCAGCACCGCCTCCACCTCGGGACGCTGGCGCAGCCAGGCCTTGATCTCGGCAGCCTGGGCATCGTCGGCCGCGGTCAGATAGATGTCCGCCGCCAGCCGTCCATCCAGCCAGCTGATGAAGGTTCGGCTGAAGGTTTCCACCATAGTGCCGACACCGACATTGACCGCGAGCGCCAGCAACAGCGCCATCAGCGCCAGCGACAAGCCCGAAAGCTGCTGGCGGCTGTCGGCCCAGAACCAGCCCACGAGCGCGCGCTTGGCGCGGCGCTGGCCGAGCGACAGCACGCGTTCCAGGATCGCCGGCAGGATCAGCGCCGCGCCGAGCAGCAGCGCCGCGAGCACGGCGAATCCCGACACCAGCGAATCGCCGTACCACAGGAAGAACCCGGCGGCGGCAAGCACGGCGAGTGCCAGCGTGCTCTGCAAGATCAGCCAGCGGTGCTGCGCCTGTTGCCAGGCATGGGGCTGGGCTGCCGCCAGCACCGGAAGCCGGATCGCTTTCGCCAGACTTGTGGCCGCGGCCACCAGCGCGCCGACGATGCTGATGATCACGCCGGCAATCCACCATTCGGCCTTGAGTGTCAATTCGCCGGGAATTTGCGCCCCATAAAGGCCGCGCAAGGACGCCGCGACATCGGGCAATAACGCGGCGGCGATTAGGTAACCGCAGACGAGGCCAATGAGGCCCGCGACCAGCGCGATTGACACCAATTCCATCACCAGCACCGTGTTCAGCAGGCGCGCCGACACCCCGCAGGCGCGCAAGGTGCGCAGCATCGGCAGGCGCTGCTCGAATGCTAACCCGATCGCCGAATTGACGATGAACAGCCCGACCACGAAGGACAGCAACCCGAACGCCGTCAGGTTCAGATGAAAACTGTCGGTGAGACGCTCCAGATCGCTCTCCGCATCCGGCTGGACCAGGCGGAGTTTTTCACCGACCACGCTTTCAAGCGCGGCGCGCCCGGCTTGGGGCTTGGCTTGGGCCTTCCCGACCAACAGCCGGGAAATCTGCCCCGGCATTTTCAGGAGTTTTTGCGCCATGCCGATATCGACGACGAGTACGCCCGGTACCAGTTGCGGCTGTACGCGCAGTGGCGGCAGGGCGATGCCGTCGCTCGACAACGGCGTCGCGCCCTCCGGCAGGTTGAGATCGGACAACACTTCCGGCGCTACCAGCGTTTCGCCCGGTGGCGTCAGGAACGATCGCAATCCGGCCCTGCCGATCGCCGGCGCATTGCCGACTTCCACAGGGATGGTGATGGGTTCGATGCCGAGCAGCCGGAACGAGCGTCCGGCGATCTGGAGGCGGCCCTCGATAACAGGAGATACCTGCCAGCCGGCGCGGCGCAGGTCGACAAAGAACTGTTGCGGGAAGCTCGCGCCGTCACGGCCGACCAGCATCACCGTTCGTGCGCCGCCGAAGGTCGCGGCGGCGCGGTCGTAGCTAACGCGCGCCTGCTGGTTCAGCGCCTGCACGCCGCTCCACAGCGCGGTCGCCGAAATCAGTCCGATCAGCAAGGTCGCTAGTTGCATCGGATGCCGCCGCCAATGGCTCAACAGCACCGCGAGGATCCAGAGGACACGGCTCATGCGATCAGCCCGGCATGGAGGTTGATTTGCCGGTCGAGCGTGGCGGCGAGCCGCGCCGAGTGGGTCACCATCAGGAAACCACAGCCGGTCCGCGCCACCAGATCGCGCGCCAGCGCGAGGACGTCGTCGGCGGTGGTCTCGTCGAGATTGCCGGTCGGCTCGTCGGCAAGCAGCAGCAGCGGTTTTATCGCCAGCGCGCGGCCGATCGCGACCCGCTGTTGCTGGCCGCCGGACAATTGCTCGGGATAGCGTCTCAGCAAACCGCCGAGGCCGAGCCGTTCGACCAGTTCAGCGTGCCAAGCGGCATCGTGGCGGCCGGCAATCCGCGACTGGAACTTCAAATTATCCTCGACGCTCAGGCTCGGGATCAGGTTGAACTGCTGGAACACCAGGCCGAGCCGGTCGCGCCGCAACTCGGCTCGCCCGGCATCGCCGAGATCGGACAGCAGCGACTCGGCCAGCCTGATCTCGCCGCCGTCGGCACGGTCGAGCCCCGCGATCAGATGCAACAGCGTGCTCTTGCCGCTGCCGGATTCTCCGGTCAGCGCGACGCGTTCGCCGGCGGCGATATCGAGATTGACGCCGCGCAGCACCACGACCTCCTCTCCGGCGGAGCGGTAGGTCTTTGCCAGATCGCGAACGCTCAGCACGATCGGGTTGCCGGTTGCCATGCGCCGCGGCCGCGAAGTCTCACAGCGGCTTCTGGTACTTCAGCACGAACTCGTCGACCGGAACGGCCGGACGAAACACCGCCGCATCGCGCGGATCTTCGGGATGTTTCAGGAAATCGGCCTCGGCGGCGAGCTTGAACCCGGCCGCCTCGATCTCCTGGCGCAGCGTGCTTTCCTCGATCCGATGCAGCGTCTTCGCCACGCTGGTGCCTTCGCCGGGTTTCGCGGAATGATCGGCGATCACCAGGAAGCCGCCGGGTTTGAGGGCCGCGAACATCTTCCTGTTCATCTCGGCGCGATCGGCGGGCATATAGGTCACGTCGTGATAGGCAAAGAAGAATGTGATCATGTCGAGCCCGCTGACGTCGGGCGGAATCGGATCGTCGTAATTGCGGATGAGGTGGACGGTGTTTTTCATCGCCGGATTCTGGGCGCGGACATCGAACTTGTCCTTCACCCGTTCCATCACCGCAGCCGATTCCTGCGCGTAGACGTGGCCCTCGGGGCCGACGGCGCGCGCCATCAACTCGGTGCTGTAGCCGGCCCCCGCCCCCATATCCAGCACCTTCATCCCGCTCTTGACGCCGGTGAAGGCGAGCAGCTTGGCAGGCTGGCGGCGCACGTCGGTTTGCCGGTCGGCGTCGCTGCGATCGGCTGCGGCCACGATGGCCTCATAGTCCGGCGCCTTGGCGTCCGCGGCTGACGCGGTGCTCCATCCGGCGAGCAGCGAAAGCGAGGCGAGCATGCAGATCGCGCCCGCGCGGCAATGATTCGATTTGATCATGGAAATCCCCTGAAAGGTTGCCGCGCAACATAGCAAGGCCGGGCAGGGAGATCACGGTCTGAAACAGCATCGCGACGCGATCGTGATCAGGTTGCAGGACGCTTGCGAAACAGCGTCCAGCGGCAGCCGCCGGCGGCTGCGTCGTTGCAGCGCACCCGGGACCGGTCCGAATTGTTCGGTTGCATTGGCCGACAGCCGCCGGGTAGCATCGGCCGAGGCCGACCAACAGGGCGGTGAACGAACCGGGAAGAGACCATGACCACGCAACCAACGCCCAAGGGCGCCTGGAAAATCACGTTCCTGCTGTTCCTGTTCATGCTGGTCAATTTCGCGGACAAGATCGTGGTGGGCCTGGCCGGCGTACCGATCATGACCGAAATGAAGCTCGAACCGGAGCAGTTCGGCCTGCTCGGCTCCTCGTTCTTTTTCCTGTTTTCGATTTCGGCCATCGTCGTCGGCTTCATCGTCAATCGCGTCGCCACGCGTTGGGTGCTTCTCGTACTCGCCGTGATATGGGCGCTGGCGCAGTTTCCGATGCTGGGCTCGGTCAGTTTCACCACGCTTCTGATCTGCCGCGTCATCCTCGGCGCCGGCGAGGGACCGGCGGGGTCGGTGGCGGTTCATGCGGTCTACAAATGGTTCCCCGACGAGAAGCGGACGCTGCCCACCGCGGTGCTGTCGCAGGGATCGGCGTTCGGCGTGATTCTCGCAGTCCCCGCGCTGAACTGGGTGATCGTCAATTACAGCTGGCATTATGGTTTCGGCGCGCTTGGCGTTGTCGGCCTGATGTGGGTGGTGGCCTGGCTGATTCTGGGCAAGGAGGGGCCGCTGGTGCAAACCGTAGCCCAGGCGGTCGCGGATCCCCGCGTGCCCTATTTCCAGCTCCTGACCTCGCGAACCTTCATCGGGTGCTGCGCCGCGACCTTCGGCGCCTACTGGGCGCTGTCGCTCGGGCTGACCTGGTTCACGCCGTTCATTATCAAGGGCCTCGGCTTCTCGCAGCAGGATGCGGGGTGGATTTCGATCCTGCCCTGGGTGTTCGGGGCCGCGATCGTGCTGCTCACCGGGTGGATTTCGCAGGTGATGTTGACGCGTGGCTTTACCACCCGCGGCGCGCGGGGCGTGCTTGGCTCGGTGCCGTTGATCGTCGGAGGATCGATCCTCGCCGTGCTTCCGTATGTCCAGGGTGGAGGGCTGCAGATCGCGCTGCTGGTGGTCGGCTCCGGGCTATGCGGATCGATCTATGTGGTTTGTGCGCCGATGCTTGGAGAATTCACCCCGGTATCCCAGCGCGGCGCCGTGATCGCGATCTACGGCGCGATCTACACGCTGGCCGGCATCGTGGCGCCGGCGGTGATGGGCAAGGTGATCCAGAACGCGGGCGGGATGCTCGAGGGCTACATGACCGGCTTCACCATCAACGCCGTGATCATGATCGCGTCCGGTCTGCTCGGCCTGCTGTTGCTGTGGCCCAATACCGAGCGCGCGCGATTGATGGAACAGGCTGCGCAGCAGCCGAAGTTTGCGTAAGTATCAGAGGTACTGGTCGTCCCGGCGAAAGCAGGGACCCATACGCCGCGGCGATCATGAGAGAGGCGGTGTGGGTTGCCTTTCCTTGGGCACGTCGCAGCGGCGAGCATTTGTGGTTATGGGTCCCCGCTTTCGCGGGGACGACATCGAGCGTGTGACGGGGTTTTCCGAGTTCTCCGGTTCACCGGGAGTCCCGAACAAGCTCGATCGAAACCTGCGAAACCCACATGCCGGGTGCTTCCATCACGAATGTTTGGTGGTTGCCTTTGGTGCGAACCGTCAGCAGGGCGACGATTGTTTCGCTTTCGACTTTCGCTTCGATGAGGCCGTTGACGTTTTGCCCCGAAACCTTGCCTCCCTGGCGATACTGGCTTTCAAACCAGTTGCCCGAAAGGGCGGTGCCGTTTTGATCGATATTGGCACTCAAATCCATTTTGTAGGCATCGCTGGCGCAGCGCACATTCATTTTCACGGACTGACCCGCGTTCTTGGGAACGTAGTCGACTTTGCAGCGAACGCGCTCGCGGGGCCCATCCGAAGGTTTCATCGAGCCGCTGCCCGACCATGAACCGGCCACGCTATCGAAGCTCGGCTCGGCGTGAGCCGGCGCGGCGGCATGAATTGCGATCACGAGTGAGTATCGCAGCATCCGATGGATAATCGCTCGATTCCGAAACATGGATCTCATCCGTACAATTGTGCACCGGCCCTGTTGGTGCTTCACCTTGCTGATCGACCCGTCACCAGTGCGTCTCAAAATCGGGTCCGGGCGGAACACGCTGTGCTTGGCGCCCTCGGAGTCGGACGTATTTCGTCGCGTGCCAAACCTTGCGCTTTCTCGTCGCGATGCGTCCAGTTACCCGATTTTTCCGCCACGGCAATTAGTCCTTTGACGCCGAGTGCAAGTTCCACATGCGTAAT
>DATNMT010000671.1:0-6118 GCA_035602495.1 Bradyrhizobium sp. | reverse complement strand
AAGCAACGGATTGGCGAGACAGCCGATGGATACGCAAAGCAAAAACCTGCGCGACGATTTGAGACCTGTCATAATCACCGCGATTGTCGCAATCGGGGCTACGGCAGGTATCCTATTTAACGACTTCGGCCCAGGCAGCGCTCCGCAGGATAACGGCACGGCGAGGAGGGTCACCGCCGCGGCCATTTCCAGGGCCGGCGCGATCGAGATTCCGTCGAAGCCGCCAGCCGGCGCGTCGGCCTCCCAGGCGAACCTGATCCTTCCAAGCTTCCATCAACCGTAAAAACTCCCGGGCGATCCTGAACGATCGTTCGCGCAAGGCGCTTCATAGATCCGGGACAGAGCGGCTCAGCGCGACCGGGGCACGACGGTTTGCCTCGTCAACTTTTGACGAGATCGGAAACGACGAACGGCCGCTATGCCCACGTGGCGCGCCAGCGATGTCCGCAACTAGACCGCCGCCGGCGCCATGTCGGCGTGCGCCGGATAGTCGATGTGGCCTCGCCCGTCGCCGCCGTAGAACGTCGAGCGGTCATAGCGGTTTAGGGGCAACTTACGCCGCAGCCGTTCGGGCAGATCGGGATCGTGGCCGGCACCGCTTGGCAGGTCCATCTCGCCAAGCCCCAGACCTTTTGCGCCCTGCTGCAACGCGAGGCGCAAGTTCGAATCGCAGACCACCGGCAGGCCGTCCGACAAAGTCTCGAATGTCGCGCGCGTCACCTGTGCGGCCTTGCCATGCGCGGCGCTTTCGCGATCGATGGTTTCCACAAAGCGCGCCGTCAATGCCGGATTCGTGGTCCGCGCGTCGATCACCAATCGGCAGCGTCCCGGCACGATGTTCGACGCGGACGGATCGACGGTCAGGATTCCGACGGTGGCGACGAAATAGTCCGATCCCTCGGCGGCCAGTTGTTCGGCAACCTGGCGCACCGATCTCACGGTATTGGCCGCGGCCACCAAGGCGTCGCGGCGCATCGCCATCGGCGTGGTGCCGGCATGATCGGCCTCGCCCTGGAAAACCACCTCTGTCCGGCGAATGCCGACGATCGACGTCACGATGCCGACGTCGAGCGAGCGGGATTCAAGCACGATGCCCTGTTCGATATGCAGCTCGAGAAAGGCGCGGATATCATCGCGCCGCGCTTGATCGAGGCGGTCGGGATCGCCGCCGACCCGCCGCAATGCATCGCGCAATTTCTCGCCGCCCGGTTCAGTGAGATCGAGCATCCGACCGTCGAGCGAGCCGGCCATGCCGCGGCTGCCCACGCAGGAGAGGCCGTATTCGCTCGGTTCCTCCGCAAGGAAATCGATGACCTCGATGGGGTGATCCAGTCGGGTGCCGGAGTCCCGCAGCGCCCTCACGATCTCAAGCGCAGTCGCGACGCCGGCGATGCCATCGAAGCGGCCGCCTGACGGCACGGTGTCACTATGCGATCCGATCGCGATCACTCCAAGTGCGGGATCGCGACCCTCGAGCCGGCCGATCAGATTGCCCGCCGTGTCGATGCGAGTGGCAAGCCCGGCCTCGGCAAAGCGTCGCGCGAGAAAGGCGCGGCCTTCGAGAAACAGCGCGGTGAATGAGCGCCTGGTAAAGGGGCGCGCCGGATCGGTGATCTCCGCAAGGGCCATCACGTCGGCCCAGAGGCGATCGGCGTCGAGCGGAAGGTTGGCCCTCATGCGACCGCACGATCTATTGCGCGCGAAGCGGACTGACGAAGCGGCCTTGTCCCGGTTCGGCCAGCACGTGTCCCTCGGTGGCGACGCACTCGCCGCGTAGATAGGTCTCGATCGCGCGGAACGGCAGCTCGATTCCTTCATAAGGACTCCAGCCGACGAAGTTGTTGCCGCTGGCACCCGCATTGTAGCGATAGGGATCGCGGCGCATCAGCACGATATCCGCATCGCGCCCGATCTGGAGCGCGCCCTTGGCGTGCGTAATGCGAAACAGGCTGGCAGGGTTGTGCGCCAAGAGGCGCGCCGCATGGGTGAACGAAAGCTTGCGCTCGTCCAGTCCCTTCATGAGCAGCCCGTACAACGCCTCCAGCCCCGGAATCCCCGAGGCATTCCTGAGCATGTTCGGATCGGTCTTGCGGTCCTCCGACCAGCTGACATGGTCGGTCGAGACGATCGTGACATTACCGGCGGCCAGATGATGCCAAAGCGCCTCGACTTCATGGCGCGGCCGCAGCGGCGGATTGATCTTGGCCTTGCCGCCGAGACGGCGGACGTCATTCTCCTCGTCAAGCGTCAGATAGTGAACGCAGGCCTCGATCGTCGCGCCGTGACCCTGCGCCCGATAGCTGGCGGCCAATTCATATCCGCGGCCGATCGAGCAGTGGACAATATGCACCGGGCACCCGGCGCCGGCCCCGAGCTCGAACACCTCGGCGGTCGCAAGCGCCTCGGAGATCGGCGGCCGCGAAAGACCGTGCGCGGTGTAGTCGGTAATGCCCTTCGCCTCGACATCGGCCATGTAGGCGCGGACCATCTCGTCATTCTCGTTGTGGATGCCGGCGATCAGTCCCCTTCTGCCGACCGCGCAAAAGCTGGCGTAGAGCGTGTGCGGCGGAATGCGCGGAAAGCGCTTCGGATGGGTCCCAAAGGTCGAGAACTTGAATGCGGCCGCGCCGGCGTCGACCAGTTCATCAACGCGTTTTGCGCCCTCGTCCGGATCGATCGTCGCATAAAGCGCGAAATCGACCCGCGCTTGCGCGCCGGCTTCCCGAACCTTGTTGCGAAAACGCTCCGCGGTAGCGATCAGGCAATTGTCGTCATAGGGCATATCGACGATCGTGGTGACGCCGCCGGCGGCGGCGCTACGCGTCGACCAGATGAAATCTTCCTGTCCGAGCTGGCTGCGGCTGTGAACCTGCGCGTCGATTGCGCCCGGCAGGACCAGAAAGTCCGCGCCGCCATGCTTTTCGCCGGCGGGCAAGGCGCCCGAGCCGATGGATTGCACCACGCCGTCGCCGACCAGAACGTAACCATTGTCGACGATCCGGTCGGAAAGCACGACTGTTCCCACAAAGACCTTGTCAGCCATCGCTGCCCCTCTTGCTCGGCGATCTCCGCAGCATGCCGGCCAAACGTAACCGAGATCATCGGCGCTGCGCCCAACCTAGACGAAGGATGCGGAACGTTCTAATCCGGTTTGATTAAAGCCGCCGATAGGAAAAATCGAAGCTTCCGGTTGCAAAAGAAGCCAGGCGCGGATTTCGTTTCCAAAGCAAAGCAGCGCCAGTCAAGCTGGTTCGATGATCGCTCATTACGCGAATACGCTTGGGCTAGCTCCTCAGCTTGCGAGGGATCCTGGACGAGCTCATCGTCGGCGGTCACCTTCCCGACGATGATAAAACCATTGTCTTTCAACTCGACGATGGCCGGCAGCGGAAGCTTCATCAAGCCGGCCCCAGTCTTGGGTCACCGCCCGAGCCTTCAGAACCGTGGTGTAAACCGCGGCTGATTTGCGCGTCGCTAAATCTCTAACTGCTTGAAAAGCTTGGTGTTGTGCGCAGTCATATGCGAACTCGTCTCCACCCGCAATTCCCTGCTAACAGGGAAAAATACAGGGAATTTTGCGATTTAGGGGCTTCGTCCGCCGATTCCATCGCCAGAAGCCGCTGTGCCGCAGCGACTTTTTAGCAAATTCCCTGCGCAAATTAGCAGGGAAAAAATGCGAGATAACAGGGATCGAAAATCCGGTAACAGGGAATTTTACCTGCAAAAAGGGTAAGCGTCCATTTCTTACACACTTGTTTGGTGGGGCCGCGGCCGCGATCTGTTTTCACCGGCAAATTTGCAGGTGAGGAGGATGGAGATGTTCAACGAGATCGGGTCGCGGGTACGCTACGGCGAGGCGTTTTGGCGGGCCCATCATGAGGCGTGGCGGCAGAGTGCGTTGAATCAGCGGGAGTATTGCGAGGCACACGGGATTCCGCTCAAGGCGTTCGGCAACTGGCGGGCGAAGTTCAAAGCCGAACCGCAGCTGCCGGTCCGCAAACTGCTCTACCGGCGCCGGGGTTTAAGTCATAGGCTAAGTCATAGCCTTAGTCATATGACTAACGACCTCCCAGACCCGATCGTGCCGCCGGCCCGCGAGGGCCACCGGCGGACGTTAGTGAGGCGGATAAACGCCGGATCGTCGAGGAGACGGCGCGGCCGGGAGCCAGCCTGTCGGAGGTAGCGCGCAGCTATGGGATCGCGGCGCGTGTCCTGTTCCGTTGGAAGTTGGAACTGACGCGGGCGGCACCGCTGTTCGTGGCCGTCGAGATCACAGATGCGATCCTGCCAACCGAGGAGCATGCATCATGACGCTGCTTTCACCGGGCGTGAAACCAGAATGAAATTTGCCCTTTGGCACTCTCTCAGGTGCTCTCCCAAGGTCGAGAGAACCCTGCTCCAGGATAAAGCTTAGCTCTCTCCAGTCTCCTCTAGCAGCACACCCCAGCGGCACTGCTGCGGTGCAAAAAGGCCCTCTCTGGACCGCTACGCGGGTCAAGCCGAGACCGTTTGCCGCGAAAGCGCCCTTCAGAGGACGGGTGAACTTCCGCCGTCGACATTGAGGGCCGTTCCGGTGATATAGGAGCCAGCGTCGGAAGCGAGAAAGCAGGCAACCTTGGCGAATTCCTCGGCCTTTCCCATGCGTCCCAAGGGAATGGCCTTGGCGCGCTGCGCCATGAAATCCGCATAGGGTATATTGGCCTTGGCCGCCGCCTGGACGTGCTGGTCGGAGTCGATCAGGCCCACCAGCAGCGCATTGACAAGGATGTTGAAAGCAGCGCCCTCGCCGGCCAGCACCTTGGTCAGTGCCATGCCGGCGGCGCGCGAGATCGAGGTTGGTGCGCTGGCGGCGCGAGGCGCCTTGGCGCCAATGTTGAGAACGTTGATCACACGACCCCAGCGCCGCTCCTTCATCTGCGGCCATGCCAACCGGGTCAACCGGATCGCGGCGAAAAGTTTCTGATCGAGATCTTCCTGCATCCGTTCGTCGGTCAACGTCTCGAACGCGCCAGAGCGCGACACGCCGGCGTTATTGACGAGAATGTCGACCTGCCCGAATGCCTTCGTCGCTTCAGCATGGATACGTTTGATGTCGGCGGCCTTGGCCACATCGCCGGCGACCGTAATAATGCGGCCGCGCGCATTACCGCCGGACACGGTCGCTGCGCCGTCCGAAATGGCTTTAGCAGCGGACTCCAGCGCTTCCGGGCCGCGGGCCGCGATCACGACGTTGGCGCCGGACGCGACGAACTGGGTAGCGATTGCAAGGCCGAGCCCCTTGCTGCCGCCGGTCACAATCGCCGAACGGCCGTGAAGGGAGATTTCCATGGTGGTTTGCCCGATCTACTGCTCAGACTACAGCTCAGCTCTCTCGGTCTTACAAGAGCCACGACTCGTAACGGGTCTCCGGTCTTGGTTAAACGCCTTTGCTGCGGCGCAAAAGCTGATCACCAACGACCGTGTGGCTCGTTATCTTGAGCAGTACCAGCCGGAGCCATTCACTGAGTTTCAGAAGATCGCCGAGATGACGTCATCGCTTCCAAGCGAGGCGGCTTAAGGCGCTAGGGGACCCGGACCCAGAAGCGCGGGGACCGCAGGAGAAGCCGCACGCTGGGGCGGATCAATTGCGGCGGAGCCCATCAACGTTGGCGTCCATCGCAGCAGTGAGCTTGATGGCGGGGCCGGAGCACGGCTGGACCATCCCATTACCGGACCTCAGCCAAGCCAAAATTCCGCGCTGCGGCGAGCCCTGATTGATACCCGCCAACCCGCTGGCCAGCAGCAGTGAGATTTCCGCTAGACGAAACCGCCGACGCAGGTGACAGTCGACACCGGCATCTGCGAGGGCAAGACGATGATCACGAAATTCGATAGCTCCTATTACGGAACAGTCGACATGGAGAATCTCGGGTACGCCGGCACCCCGATCAACGAGCGCCGCTATTCGCAAGCGGAATTGGGCGGCGCGCTGTACAAGGTCGTCGAGTACGCCAAGTGCATGGATGAGCGCGGCTACGACACGTTCTGGATGGCCGAGCACCATTTCCAGCCGGAAGGCACGGAGCTGATCCCGAATCTGCTGATGATGGCGATGCACTTGTGCGGGGTGACGAAGAAC
>DATNMT010000670.1:0-5815 GCA_035602495.1 Bradyrhizobium sp. | reverse complement strand
CAGTACCTGTACTTCCCGGTGGTGAATTACGTGACGGGCGACCACGGGCCGATCCGCGAAATGCTCAACGACCCGGCTTGCTTGCTCGGCTTGAGCGACGGCGGCGCGCACTGCACCTCGATTGTGGATTCAGGCCTGCCGAGTTTCATGCTGGCGCATTGGGGTCGCGACCGCCGCCGCGGGCCACGGCTGCCCCTCGAGCATCTGGTCAAGCGGCAAACGAGCGAAACCGCCGACTTCTTCGGTCTGTCGGATCGCGGTCGGCTGGTGCCGGGCTTGCGCGCCGACGTGAACCTCATCGACTTTGACCGTCTGCGGCTGCATAAGCCGGAGCTCGTGCACGACATGCCGGCTGGTGGCCGCCGTTTCGTGCAACGGGTCGATGGATATGAAGCAACGCTCGCGGCAGGCGTTCCCATCTTCGAGCGAGGCGAGCATACCGGCGCGATGCCGGGGCGCCTCGTACGAGCAGGCCACAATGGTCATCGTAGAGCGTAGAATCTGAGGGCAGCTTCCGGCGCGAATTCGGAGGTCGCAGCCGGCCCCCGACTGCATCAGCGTCGAATTATCCTGCCGGCCGGGAGCAGCTGCCTGCGAGTTCGTGGCATTCCGGCATGTAGAGGTCTTTTCCATGAAGCGGGCAGCCGCTTCATGGTGCCAACCTTGTGCATGAACCCGACAAAATTCATCGTCTGTTGCGGCATTGTCGTCCAGATGTTGTCGGGATCGGAAATGAACCTGATCATTTCCTCCTGGCTGCCGCGCTTTTCGTTGGTGGTTCGGCAGCCGTTTTCGACGCGAGTGTCGCAGCTTTCGCCATCCGCTCTAACCTCTCATGATCGGCTATTTTTTCGGGCGAGACTTCGGTATTCGCACATAATTGCCCAACAACAATTTGGCCGGTTTCCATAGGCCTGTCTATTGCCTTGGCTTCGCCGCCCGCCCACACTCGCAGCAAAACAGCTCGGGGAAACGCAGCAATGAGATCGAAGGACACGGTGCGGGTTGGCTCCGGGGCGGGGACCTCGGATGACCGGCTGGTTCCGGCTCTGGAGCTGGCCGAGCGTGGCGACATCGACTACCTGGTGTTCGAGTGCCTCGCCGAGCGGACGGTGTCGCGGGAAAATCTGTCGCGCAGCAAAAATCCTGACCAGGGTTATTCGCCGTCGCTGCACGCGCGGTTACGCATGGTACTGCCGACTTGCATCGCGAAGGGCATCCGCATCGTCAGCAATATGGGCGCCGCCAATCCGCTGGGCGGAGCGCGCGCCGCGCGCAAGGAAGCGGTCGACCTCGGTCTAGGCGACATTGCCGTCGCGATCGTGCTCGGCGACGACGTGTCGAGCCTGGTCAGGCACAAGGGCGAGCTGCGGCTGATCGAAAACGGCGAACCGCTGGAATCCATTCTGCCGAAGATGATTTCCGCCAATGCCTATCTCGGAGCCGACGTGGTCTGCGAAGCGCTCAACACCGGAGCGCCGATCGTCCTCTCCGGCCGGGTCGCCGATCCCTCGCTGTTCCTGGCTCCGATGATGCATGAATTCGGCTGGGCCTGTGACGACCTGCCCAGGATCGCGCAGGGCACCGCGGCCGGCCATCTGCTGGAATGCACGTCCTCGGTCACCGGCGGCTGTTTCGGCTGGCCCGGCAAGAAGGACGTGCCGGACCTCGCACGCAACGGCTTTCCGTTCGCCGACGTCAAGGCCGACGGCTCGGTCGTGATCGGCAAGACGCCTGATACCGGCGGCCGCCTCGACGTCATGACCTGCACCGAGCAGTTGATCTACGAGATCCATGACCCCACCGCCTACATCACGCCGGACTGCGTGCTTGACATCACCGGCATCGCGCTGACCCAGGAAGCCGCCGACCGCGTGCGCGTCAGCAACGCCCAGGCCCGCCCCGCGACGCCGACCTACAAGGTCAATGTCGGCTATGCCGACGGCTATATCGGCGAAGGCGAAGTGTCCTATGGCGGCATCGACGCCGTCGCGCGCGCCCAGTGGGCCGCCGAGATCGTCAAGGAAAGACTGAAGCTGCAGGGCTTCGGCTACGAAGATTTCCGCGTCGATCTGATCGGCATGTCCAGCCTGCACGGCCAGGTCGCGACCCGGCCCGAGCCCTACGAGGTCCGGCTGCGCATGGCCGGCCGCACCCACGACCGCAAGGCCGCGCACGCCATCGGCTTCGAGGTGCGGGCGCTACACATGCACGGTCCGGGTGGCGCCGGCGGCGCCTGCGAACCGCGGGTGCGCGACGTGCTGGCGGTCAAGTCGGTGCTGCTGCCGAAGAGCATGGTCAATGCCCAGGTGGTCGTGGAGGGCAAGTTGTGAGCGTCCGCGTCTACGACCTCGCCCATTCGCGCGCCGGCGACAAGGGCAACACCTCCAATATATCGGTGATCTGCTACGACGCTCGCCATTGGGAATTCCTGGAGCGCGAGCTGACGGAAGCGCGGGTCGCGGAAGCTTTCAAACATCTCGCCAGGGGTCCGGTCCGGCGTCACCCGCTGCGCAACCTCAAGGCGTTCAATTTCGTCATCGAGAACGCGCTCGGCGGCGGCGTCACGGTCTCGCTGGCGCAGGACATTCATGGCAAGAGCTACAGCAATGTGATGCTGGCGATCGAGTTGCCGGATCCGGAATAGCAGGTTCAGGGAGAGAAACTCGTGAAGCCGAGCGAGATCGTACGCAACGTCGTCAAGGAAAAACTTGCGCGCAACGAGGTGGTGGCCTCGATGACGATCCGGCTGGTGCGCGGTGTCGAGATCGCGCGGCTGGCGCGGACCGCCGGCTTCGACATGATCTATGTCGACCTCGAGCATTCGACCATGACGCTGGACGCCACCGGCCAGATCTGCCTGGCGGCGTTGAGCGCCGGCGTTACCCCGATGGTCCGCGTTCCCGCCAACACTCCCGAATATATCCAGCGCGTGCTGGACGGCGGCGCGCTCGGCATCGTGGCGCCGGGCATCCGGTCGGCGGATGAAGCGCGCGCGGTAGTCAGGGCCGCGAAATTCGCGCCGCTCGGCGAACGCGGCGCCGGCGGCGCCCTGCCTCATCTCGAGTACCGCTCGTTTCCGACGGCGGAGGCCAACGCCGCCATCAACGACGCCACCATGGTTATCGTGCAATTCGAATCCGCCGAGGCGGTGGAGAATGCGGAAGAGATCGCCGCGGTCGAAGGCGTCGATATGGTGCTGATCGGCGTCAACGACCTGCTCGCCGATATGGGACTTGCCGGGCAGCTCGAGCACCCCCGGGTGCGCGACGCCTATGCGCGGACCATCGCCGCCTGCCGCAAGCACGGCAAGCATGTCGGCGTCGGCGGCCTGTCGACCCGACCCAAACTCGCGGCCGAATTCATCGCCATGGGTGCGCGCATGCTGTCGACGGGAACCGACATCCAGTTTCTGCTCGCCGCCATGACCGAGAAGGCGAAACAGGTCCACGAGATTTCCGCGCAATGACGGCCGCCCAAAGAAATTCAGCGAGTACCGTAGAACTCAAGAAGATCCTGATCGACAACCCGGCGCGGCTTTATCAATATTGAGAAAAAAGGCAGGGAAGCAATGATTTGGAGGAATCTCGTTTTGGCCGCGCTGATCGCAGCGGCGGTTGCCGGCAACGCACAGGCCGAAGTCAATGAAGTGCGGATGTCAAAGCAGTTCGGCCTGCCCTATCTGCCAATGATCGTGATCGAGGCCCAGCAGCTGATCGAGAAAAACGCCAGGGCCGCGGGTCTCGGCGACGTCACGACGAATTGGACCCAGCGCGTCGGTCCCGCGGCCGACCTCGATGCGCTGTTCGCCGGCCAGGCCGACTTCATCGGACCGGGCGTCCCGACGCTCGCCACCATTTGGGACAAGACCGCCGGTACACCGCAGGAGGCGCGCGCGCTGATCGCCATGCAGTCGATGCCCTACGTGCTGGTGACGCGCAATCCTAACGTCAAGACCATCGCGGACTTTACCGACAAGGACAAGATCGCGTTGCCCGCGGTCAAGCTGACCGGTCACGCCATCGCGCTGGAAATGGAAGCCGCCAGGATCTGGGGGCCGGACCACTACGACAAGCTCGACTCCATCACCATCACGCGCTCGCACGCGGACGCGGCAGCGGCGGTGATGTCGAACCAGTCGGAGATCAATTCGCATTTCGCCAGCGCGCCGTTTTATTACTACGAACTGGCGACGCCGGGCATCCATCAGGTCCTCAAATCGTACGATGCGCTCGGCGCCCGGCACACCAATGGCGTTCTGATCACCAGTAAGAAATTCCACGATGCCAATCCGAAAATCTGCGGCGCGGTGGTCGCGGCGTTCGAACAGGCCGACGCCTTCATCAAGGCGCATCCGCGTGAGGCCGCGCAAATCTACCTGACCGCCACCGGGGACAAGAATTCGCTCGACGCGCTGGAGAAGATGGTGGCCGACCCCGACGTCGATTACACCACCACCCCGGTCAGCGTAATGAAGATCGTCGACTTCATGTACAAGGTCGGACGCATCAAGAAGCAGCCGGCATCGTGGAAGGACATGTTCTTCCCCGAAGCCTATGGTTTGAACGGCAGTTGAGCTGATAATCATGACAATCACGCAAGCGGCGGAAGCCGATACGACGCAGGGTCCGTTCTATGCCGACGCCGATGCCGCGGAGGCCTTTGGCCGCCGGCTGCTGATTGCGCATGGTTTGCCCGAGGAGGACGCGAGCACGGTCGCGCGTTGCCTGGTGCGCGCCGACCTGCGCGGTGTCGACACCCACGGGCTGCAGTTGCTGCCGCATTATCTCGAACGCGTGCGGCGTGGGTTGATCAATCCGCGGCCGAATTTGAAGGTCGAGCGCGTCACGCCGATGGCCGGGGCGCTCGATGGCCAGGACGGCTTCGGCTTCGTGGTCGCGACCAAGGCCATGGCAGAGGCTATCGATATGGCTGCCGAGTTCGGCGTCGGGATCGTCTCGGCGCGCCGCAGCACGCATTTCGGCATGGCCGCCAACTACGCGCTGCAGGCGATGGACGCCGGCTTTATCGGCATCGTCTTCAGCAACGCATCGAGGGCAATGTCACCCTGGGGCGGCCGCGAAGGCCTGCTCGGCACCAGTCCGCTTGCGGTAGCGGCGCCGGGCGGGCGCGAACTGCCGTTCGATCTCGACATGTCGCCGGCGGTGGCAGCGCGGGGGAAAATCCGGCGCGCCGCGCGGCGCGGTCAACAGATCCCGCTCGGCTATGCGCTTGACGCCAGGGGTCGTCAAACCACCGACCCGAACGTCGCGCTTGATGGCGGCACGGTGCAGCCGATCGGTGGGCCGAAAGGTTCGGCGCTGGCAATGCTGATGGACGTGATGGGCGGCGTCATCTCCGGTGCGGCGTTCGGCGGCGACGTCGGCAATCAATTCGAACAATACGACAAGCCGCAGAACGTCGGACATTTCATCATGGCGATGAAGCCCGATCTGTTCGTCAGCCGCGACGAATATTTTGGGCGTATGGATACGCTGGTGCAGCGCGTGCATGCCTGCCCGACCGCGGAAGGTTTCGACGAGGTGATCATGCCCGGCGAGCGTGAACGCCGGCTGGAAGCCAACCATCGCCGCACCGGAGTGCCATTCCACGCCAAGGAGGTCACCATGATGCAGGAGGCCGCGGCCAAGGCCGGACTGCCGCCACTGCCGGTCTCGACCAGGCCGCTGGCATAGGGGAGGGAGATCATGCCGCGACACATCAAGGTATTGATCGTGGTGCCGGAGAACAACACCACGATGGAGCCGGAGATTTCCGCGCTTTGCCCCGCGCTGGCGCCGATCCAGGTGGCGCG
>DATNMT010000669.1:0-5064 GCA_035602495.1 Bradyrhizobium sp. | reverse complement strand
TTCTATTGAGGTTCGACGCTACGCCTCATGACGTAACGCTGAGTAATTCCTTCAGCTTCAGCACCGCGCTGTCCGGCGTCGTCAGCACCGGCAGGCCCGACGCTTCGGCGACCAGCGCGGCCGCCGGCGCCATGCTGTATTGCGCGAGCGCGATCAGGTCGCAGTCGCGCAAATCGCGCGACGCTTCCGCGACCAGCCGATCGTGTTCGGCGCGGTCGCCGCGATCCAGTGCGGCCATGGCGCCCTCCGCCAGTTTCGGCACGATCTCCACGCCGCGCGGAAATTCCCGCGGCATCGACACCAGCGTCGGCGGGAATGTCGAGAGCAGACCGATCCTGTGACCGCGTGCGGCGGCCTGTTCGACCATCGCTTCGCTCGGTTTCAGCACCGGCATCGGCGCATGTTCGCGCGCGACCGCCTCGATGCAGGGGCCGAACGCCGAGCAGGTGAACAGGATCGCATTGGAACCCGTCGAGGCCGCGTATCGTCCGAGGCTGAGGAAACGATCGGTCATCGCGGTCGTGAGCTGGCCGTCGCGCGACAGGTCGGCAGACAGGCTGTCGTCGACCAGATTCATTAGCGTTGCATCCGGCCAAAGCCGGGCAAACGAGGCCTCGATCGGGACGATCGAGTGTTTCAGGGCGTGGATGAGGGTGATACGCATCGTGTTCAATCTGCGGGCTGGATGTCTCTAAGATTAAGGTGTCGGATCGCGGCCGTCGAGCCATTTGGCAAACACCACGCGCTCCTGCTCGAAATAGCCGAGCGACTTGTAGAACGCATGGACCTCGGCGTTGTCGCCGCGCACCATGAGCTGGAGTTTTTCGATGCCGCGCGCGCGGAGCCAGTCCTCCGCCGCCGACATGATCGCGCGGCCAAAACCTTTGAAGCGATGAGCGGGATCGACGGTGACGTAATAGACCCAGCCACGGTGGCCGTCATGGCCGACCAGCACGGAGGCGGCAAGGGCGCCGCCGCTGCGGCCCAGCAGCACCGTTGCATTGTTCTCCTTGCGCGCCAGCGTGATGTCGGCGGCAGGATCGTTCCACGGGCGCGTCGAGCGGCAACGCTGCCACAGCGCGATCACCTCGGCGATATCGCTGTCTTCGATTGGCTTGACGGTCAGGGCGACGGTTAAGGAATTCACAGCACCTTGCCGGGGTTCATGATGCCGAAGGGATCGAGCATCGCCTTGATGGCGCGCATCAATTCGATCGCGACCTTGTCCTTCACCTCGGGCAATTCGTCGCGCTTGAGCACGCCGATGCCGTGTTCGGCGGAGATCGATCCGCCCATCCGCAGCACGATGTCGAACACGACCGCATTGACCTCGTGCCAGCGCGCCAGGAAATCGGCGCCATCGCCGCCGATCGGCTGGCTGACATTGTAGTGGATGTTGCCGTCGCCAAGATGGCCGAAGGGCACCGGCCGCGCGCCCGGTATCAGTTTTACCACGGCGGCGTCGGCCTGCGCGATGAAATCGGGCACCGCGACCACGGGTACCGAAATGTCGTGCTTGATCGAGCCGCCTTCCGGCTTCTGCGCCGCCGACATCTCGTCGCGCAGCTTCCAGAACGCCTTGCGCTGGCTCAAATTCGAGGCGATCACGGCGTCATCGACGATGGCCTGCTCGAGGCCGAGAGCGAGAATCGATTCCAGCGTGGCGCGGGCGTCGTCACGCGGCGACGACAGCTCCATCAGCACGTACCAGGGATGCTTGTCGGCCAGCGGATCGCGGATATCGATGCCGTGGCGAATGCTGAAGTCGACCGCGATGTCGGACAGCAGCTCGAAGCTGGTGAGCGTGCCGGCGGCCTCGTTCTGCGCGATCGAAAGCAGCTTTAGCGCCAGCGCCGGCGATTTCAGGCCGACAAAGGCGGTTTCCACCGCGCGCGGCTTCGGAAACAGCTTCAGGGTTGCCGCCGTAATGAAGCCGAGCGTGCCCTCGGCGCCGATGAAGAGGTTGCGCAGGTCGTAGCCGGTGTTGTCCTTTTTCAGCTTCGACAGGGTGTTGAGAATGCGGCCGTCCGCCAGCACCACTTCGATCCCGAGCGCCATCTCGCGCGCCACCCCATAGGCGAGCGCGGTGGTGCCGCCGGCATTGGTGGAGAGGTTGCCGCCGATGGTGCAGCTGCCTTCGGCCCCCAACGACAGCGGAAACAGCCGGTCGACCTCCGAAGCGCGCTGCTGGGCGACCTGCAGCACCACGCCGGCCTCGCAGGTCATGGTGTTCGACGCCGTGTCGATGTCGCGGATCTTGTCCAGCCGCCGCATCGAAACCACGACTTCGCCATTGTGCGGGGTCTGGCCGCCGACCAGGCCGGTATTGCCGCCCTGCGGCACCAGCGCGATGCGGTGCTCGCTGGCGAGCTTGCAGATCCCGGAGACTTCCGCGGTCGAACCCGGCCGCAGCACCAGCGGCGAGCGCCCGTGAAACAGGTCGCGTTCCTCGGTGAGGTAGGGCGCGATCTCGGCCTCGTCGGTCACCGCATATTTGTCGCCGACGATCTTGCGGAAACACGCGATCAATTCGGGCGAGAGGGGCGACGCGGATGGCTGGACGATATTCATCTTCTTCTCTTGTTCTTTTCCCTTGCGTTCCCTCATTCCCGCCCGACGGCGGCGCGGCGCAGCCGGTCGTTGATCGCTTCGCCGAGCCCGTGGTGCGGCACCGGCATCACCGCGATGCCGCGCGCGCCCCGGGCGTCGAGGCTGCGAAGATAACCGAAAAGATTGGCGGCCGCTTCCGCGAGATCGCCGCGCGGGGACAAATTCATGGCTATGGTTGCCGCGTCAACTCCCGGCACGGCATGGGAGCCGAACGCCAGCAGCGCCTCGCCGGCCTCGACGCTTTCGGCATTGAGCCTGACCCTGGTGCGCGGCGCATAATGCGAGGCCAGCATGCCCGGTGCCAATGGCTGGCCGCTGTCGCTGCCCGCATCCTCGGGCAGTTGGGCGAGGGTGCGGCCCAGCACCCGTTCGATGTCGCCGCGCGGCAGGCCTCCGGGACGCAGCAGCATCGGTTGCTCAAAGCAGCCGACGATGGTGGATTCGACGCCGACCTCGACCGGCCCGCCATCGACGATCAGATCGATCTTGCCGGCGAGGTCGCTTTGCACATGCGCGGCGGTGGTCGGCGAGACGTGGCCCGACAAATTTGCCGATGGCGCCACCACGGGGCGGGCGAACGCGCGCAGGATGTCGCGCGCCAGCGGGTGCGCAGGCACCCGGATCGCAACGGTTTCGAGCCCGGCAGTCGCGAGATCGGCCACCGGGCAGCCTTTTGTCTTCGGCAGCACCAGCGTCAGCGGGCCCGGCCAAAACGCCTCGGCGAGGCGAGCAGCGTGCGCATCGAACCGTCCTATCTGCATGGCAGCCCCGATATCCCCGACATGGGCGATCAGCGGATTGAACGCGGGCCGGCCCTTGGCTTGGTAGAGCCGGGCAATCGCGGCCGGATTGGTGGCGTCGGCGCCGAGGCCATAGACGGTCTCGGTCGGGAACGCGACCAGCCCGCCTGCCGCGAGAAGCCGCGCGGCCTGACGCACCGCAGCCTCGCCGGCGGGCAGAATTGGCGTTTTGAGGCCCAGATTCACGGGGGTTAAGTCCTTAAATTCGGCTTCTTGCGGTGGGCGAAACCCAAGGCTATAAGCCGCGTTCTTGTCGGAGTGTGGCTCAGCCCGGTAGAGCACTGCGTTCGGGACGCAGGGGTCGCAGGTTCGAATCCTGCCACTCCGACCAAGAAATCATTCGGCTTTTTGCCTCTTTTCCCGAGCATCTTCAAGGCCAACCACCGCTTCAGCCACCGAAACCCGGTGCTTGGATGCAATGGCATTTTGCTGCGCCGTGCAGGAAGTCCGGGTGACGGTGGCCATAAGTTCCCAACAGCGCCTCAGCAGACATACCCGGAAAGCCGGCCGCCTCCCACATAGGCACGCCACGCTGCATGAGCCAGGTCGCAGCCATGTGGTGTAAAGTATCGGCGTCGCCTCCGCCGTTGTGGCTGCCGGCTCGACCGGTCGACGCAACACATGCGTTAAATCTCTCTGCTGGGGTTCCAGGAGGCCTCATGCATGAGCTTTCAGGCTACGTATTGTCGCCGCTGCGCGATGGCGACGTTGCCGTCCACCGCGGCTCCGGCGGCGGCTTGGCGCCAATCCTGCTGGTTGCCGCGGACGAAAGCTTGCCCGGTTGCGTCGAACGACTTGAACGCGAATATGCGCTCAAGTCC
Organism: Bradyrhizobium sp.; assembly: GCA_035602495.1. Taxonomy (GTDB): domain Bacteria; phylum Pseudomonadota; class Alphaproteobacteria; order Rhizobiales; family Xanthobacteraceae; genus Bradyrhizobium. The sequence goes on along the minus strand of DATNMT010000669.1, from coordinate 833 downwards.
GAACTTGACGCCGACTGGGCGGCGCGACCGGTCGCGCTGACGCACGACAACGGCCGCATGATGCTGGTGCTTGAGGATCCGGGCGGTACGCCGCTCGATCGACTGCTTGGCCGACCATTGGAGATATCGCATTTCCTGCGCATCGCAATCCCGCTCGCGGGCGCGCTCCGCCAAGTGCATGAGCGAGGCCTCATCCACAAGGACATCAAGCCGGCAAATATCCTGGTGGACGCGGCAAGCGGCGGTGTGTGGCTGACAGGGTTCGGCATTGCCTCGCGTCTGCCGCGCGAGCACCAAGCCCCCGCGCCGCCGGAGGTGATCGCCGGGACGCTCGCCTACATGGCGCCGGAACAAACTGGCAGGATGAACCGCTCGGTGGACTCCCGCAGCGATCTCTATGCACTGGGCGTCACCTTCTACGAGATGCTTACGGGGCAGCTGCCCTTCACCGCTGCCGATCCGATGGAGTGGGTGCATTGCCATATCGCGCGGCAACCGATGCCGCCCAGCGAACGGGTCGGGGGCGTCCCGGGGCCGCTCTCGGCGATTGTCGTGAAGCTGCTCGCCAAGACTGCCGAGGAGCGCTACCAGACCGCCGCGGGTGTCGAGGCCGATCTGCGGCGCTGCTTGGTGGAATGGGAGGCGACCGGCCGCATCGGGCCATTTCAGCTGGGCGCGCACGACACTTCGGACCGGCTGCTGATCCCGGAGAAGCTCTACGGCCGGGAGCGCGAGATCGACACTCTGCTCGCTTGCTTCGATCGGGTCGTGGCGAACGGCACGCCGGAATTGGTGCTCGTCTCCGGATATTCCGGCATCGGCAAATCCTCGGT
>DATNMT010000668.1:0-6603 GCA_035602495.1 Bradyrhizobium sp. | reverse complement strand
GCCATCCTTCATGGAACCGACGATCGCCTTCTGGTCGTCGTCGGTCCCTGTTCGGTCCACGATCCCGTCGCAGCCGTGGAGTACGCCTCGCGCCTTGCTGCCTTGCGCGAACGGCTTGCCGATCGGCTCGAAATCGTCATGCGGGTCTATTTCGAAAAGCCGCGCACCACGGTGGGATGGAAAGGGCTGATCAACGATCCCGATCTTGACGGCAGCTTCAACATCAACAGGGGCCTGCGTCTTGCCCGCAACGTGCTCTCCGCCGTGAACAATCTGGGTCTGCCGGCGGGGACGGAGTTCCTCGATATGACGACGCCGCAATACATCGCCGATCTGGTGGCGTGGGCGGCGATCGGCGCGCGCACGACGGAAAGCCAGATCCATCGCGAGCTTGCTTCCGGACTTTCTTGCCCGGTCGGCTTCAAGAACGGGACCGACGGCAATGTGCGCATCGCCGCCGAGGCGGTGAAATCGGCATCGCATCCCCACCATTTCATGGCGGTCACCAAGGGTGGCCGATCGGCAATAGCGGCGACATCGGGCAATGAGGACTGCCACATCATTCTGCGTGGTGGCAGCAGGCCAAACTACGACCAGGCCAGCGTCGCCGCCGCCGCCGACGAACTTACTCGTGCAGGCGTGGCCCAGCGGATGATGGTCGATGCCAGTCACGCCAACAGCGGCAAGAAGCCGGAGAACCAGCCAAAGGTCATTGCCGATATCGCCCGCCAGATATCCGACGGCGAGCAGCGCATCATCGGCCTCATGATCGAGAGCAATCTGGTCGCGGGCCGCCAGGATGTGCTGCCGGGGACGGCGCTGACTTACGGGCAGAGCATTACGGATGGCTGCATCGACTGGCAGACGACCGTGCCGGCACTTCACGTCCTCGCCGACGCCGTTGCCGCGAGACGGGGCGTGCAGCGCCGCAAATTTCGGGAACGGTCGGCCTAGCTAGCAGCCGCGGCAAATGCTCTTGATCTTGCGGTCGAGGGCGGCGTCCTCCTTGTTCATAGGATCGTTCGGATTGCCGAGATTTTTCTCCGGCGGGACATCGCCGGCCCGAGGCTGCCGGTGGCCGACCGGGGCCTGCGGTATCGGCCGGGCCTGATTGGACCCCGACGAGCCGGTGCCGGTCTGAGCAATCGCCGCCGGGCCGGCGATCAGAACCATGATTGCCGTTGTCGCAATCATTCGGGTCGCGTTGGATTTTGTCATGAGACGTTCTCGCATCGTGCTTCTCCCATGTGCAGAGAAACCCATTACGGCGTCGGAGGATAGAGATGCACGTCACCGCAATAATCGACGACACGATAGCGCGTTTCCGCCTCCACTTCACGTTGCTGCGAAAAAGAATTTACCGGCGCCAGGTAATTGGGGCCGACCGGCGACTTGCCATGACCGCCGGGAATATCGAGCACGTATTCCGGCTGGCATAATCCGGAAACCCGCCCGCGCAGGCCGCGCATCAGTTCCTGCCCGTGCGCGAGCGTGGTGCGCAGATGCGCCGTGCCCGGCGCCAGATCGCCGTGATGCAGGTAATACGGCTTGATCCGGCATTCGACGAAGGCCCGCATCAGCGCCTCCAGCGCCGGCGCATTGTCATTGACGCCGCGCAGCAAAACCGACTGGCTGACCATGGGAATGCCGGCGTCGACGAGCGCGGCGCAGGCGGCGCGGGCCTGCGCGGTCAGTTCCCGGGCATGGTTGGCGTGCAGCGCAACCCAGGTGGTCGCTCCCTTCACCTTCAGCGCCGCGACCATCTCGGCGCTGATGCGCGAAGGCTCGGCCACCGGCACGCGGGTATGAATCCGGATGATCCTGACATGATCGATGGCGGCAAGATCCGCCATGACTTCCGCGAGCCGCCGCGCCGACAGCACCAGCGGATCGCCGCCGGTCAGGATGACCTCCCATATTTCCGGATGCGCGCGGATATAATTCAGCGCGTTGTCGTAGGCGCCTTCCGAGAGCGAGGTCGCCTTGCCGGGCCCCACCATTTCGCGGCGGAAGCAGAACCGGCAATACACCGCGCAAACGTGAACCAGCTTGAGCAACACCCGGTCGGGATACCGATGCACGATGCCGGAGACCGGCGAATGGGTGTGGTCGCCGATCGGATCGGCGCTCTCGCCGGGGGCGGCCACCAATTCCTCGGGCTGAGGAATGAACTGCCGAGCGATCGGATCGTCGGGATCGTCCGGGTCGATCAAGGCTGCGATCTCCGGCGTCACCGCCACCGCATAGCGCGCCGCGACCTGTTCAAGGTCGGGAAGTTGCTCGACCGACACCAGACCGTTGGCGACGAGTTCCGTTGGCTCGCGCAAGGTCCCGGGTGGCCTGAAAAGGACGCTGTTCATGAATCACCTTTCGGGAGGGGTCCACACCACCTGATCGATCCTGAGCGCGCCGCTCGCCAGCATCACCAGCCGGTCGAAGCCGAGCGCGACGCCGCTTGCTTGCGGCATTATTGCGACAGCTTCAAGAAACTCCTCGTCGAGCGGATAGCGCTCGCCATAGCGCCGGGCCTTTTCGTCCATCGCCGCCGTGAAGCGCAGCCGCTGTTCGGCCGCGTCGGTCAATTCGCCAAATCCGTTGGCAAGCTCGACCCCGCAGGCATAAATCTCGAAACGCTCGGCAACGCGGGAATCGGAAGCCTTGGCGCGCGCCAGCGCCGCCTCGGGGGCGGGATATTCGAACAGAATCGTCAAACGCCCCTGCCCCAGATTTGGTTCGACATGTTCCACCAGAACCTTGCTGAATATATCCGACCAGGTGTCGTCATCGGTTATCCGCACGCGCTCGCCTGCCGCGGCCGCAAGTCCGGCGCGATCGCCCTCGCCGTCGACGACGGTTTCCAGCAAATCGATGCCGGCAAAGCGCTCGAAGGCGGCCGCGACGCTCAACAGTTCCGGCTCGGCGAAAGGATCGGCGCTTTTGCCGCGAAACGAAAATTGTCCGATGCCGGTCGCCTGCGCGGCATGCGCGATGACGACGATGCTGTCGGCCATCACAGCGTCATAGGCCGCATTGGCGCGGTACCATTCCAGCATCGTGAACTCAGGCAGGTGCAGGTCGCCGCGCTCGCGGTCGCGGAACACCCGCGCGAATTCGAATATCCTTGATTCTCCCGCGGCCAACAGTTTCTTGGCTGCGAATTCCGGCGAGGTTCGCAAGTACCGCGTGACGCTGGTGCCATCGGCGCGGATCAGTTCGGTGCGTGGCGCGTGCAGATGGGTCTCATTGCCCGGCGAAACCTGCAGGATACCGGTTTCGACCTCGGCAAATCCCTGCTCGTCGAACCAGGCCCTGACCGCCCGGGTGATGGCGCCCCGCGCGGCGAGAAACGGCCTGATGTCGGCGTGCCGTGCCGGCGCCCACCAGGGCGACGGTCCGTCGGCAGTCCTGCCCGCGGGTTTTTCTGTCATCTGGTCCATTTGCGCTGGGGTCACCGGGTCCGAACCTTTGGCACGCCTTCGGTGACTAACCATGAACCGGAAATCAAGCAATGTTTGGCAAGAAATTACGAGAAACCTGGATCGCACTGTGGTTTGCGCTGGCCACAGTGGCGCCCGTCTGTGCTGCCGAGGGCCCTGGCGCCAATTTCAAACTGGACCCGAAGGCCCCCGTTTTCACATCCCCCGACAAGACCATTCAGTTGGAGCAATATTTCAAAGAAAACAAGGATGGCGATTGGGTGTTCCAGTTCTGGACCTTCGACGCGGATCACCGGCACCCTTCCCTCCTCAACCCCGGCGAGGACGACAGTGTGGCAGGCTATGCGGCTGGATTTCGCTTCAGCCCGGACAGCCGGTGGCTGGTGCGGATGCAAAAATTGGGATCTGGCTCGCAAACGCTGTTCTTGTATCGGCGGAAGGACAATCGTTTTTCAGCCGCGACACGAAAACCGCTGGGCGATCTGGCCTGGGATTATTTCTTCACCACGCCGACCTCGAAGGGGATGCATCGCGACCCAAAGAACCTCTATGGCCTCGATCATGCCTTTGTGGCGCTGGTCAAGGGGATGGAGGAAAACTACGCCTGGATGGGGGAGCATTGGCCGGATAGCCGCTACGTCGTTGTCAGCCTGTCGTTCGACATGCAGGGTGAAGATATAAAAGCCCCCTGGATCGAAGATTGGCACTGCGTTTATGACCTCAAGACGGGAAAATTTTCCGTGCCTCCCGAGTTTGCCGAGGACAACGCGAAGGCCGTCACGCGTCCCAAGCCGAAATGAGATTGGGCGGCGCAAGGCGCGCCGGCGATGGCCAATACCGGTTGTTTGCGGACGTCAGCGCGGCGCCCCTTGAGGGGCGTAAAACGCTGGCATAGATCGGCAAAATCAGTATGTTGCAGCCCGAAACCGCTTCGCTGGCCTTAAGGACGCCCATGTCCGGATCGGTCCTCAAGCCAGAACATCAGGAAAAAACACTTTGAAAGTCATCGCCAGTTCTATCCGCAAGGGCAACGTCATCGAGCAAGACGGCAAGCTTTACGTGGTCCTGACCGCCGAGAACATCCATCCCGGCAAGGGCACGCCGGTCAGCCAGATCGAGATGCGCCGTATCAGCGACGGGGTGAAGATTTCCGAGCGCTACAAGACCACCGACCAGGTCGAGAAGGCGACCATCGAGGATCACAACTTCAATTATCTCTATGAAGATGCCGACGGTTTTCATTTCATGAACACCGACACCTACGACCAGGTGCAGGTGCCCAAGGACGTGGTCGGCTCGGCCGCGCCCTATCTGCAGGAAAACATGCAGGTCAAGCTGTCGCTGCACGGCGTTCTGCCGGTGGCGATCCAGATGCCGCAGCGCGCCACGCTGGAAGTGGTGGAAACCGAGCCGGTCACCAAGGGACAGACCGCGTCATCCTCCTACAAGCCCGCCATTCTCTCCAATGGCGTGCGCACCGCCGTGCCGCCGCATATCGGGACCGGCACACGAATTGTGGTGATGACCGAAGACGGGTCTTACGTCGAGCGCGCAAAGGATTAAACTGACGGCTGACTTTGGCGCCGGGGGACGACGCATTGGGTACGAAAGCTGGCCGGTTCGTCGCGTTTCTGTTCGCATCCCTTTCGTCGCTCATCGCCGGCACTGCCGTCGTTTTCGCCGATGAATTCAAGACCCCCGCGATCTCCACCGTCCGCGTCGACTGGCGCGCGGCGCTCGATCAACTGCGGACCGAAATCAGCGCCCAGCCGGCGGTCGCCCCGGCGTTCACCTTTGCCCGCCGCTACCGGCTGTCGGCGCACGATCCGCGTTCGCTCCCGGCGCTGGTGCAGCTGAACGCGGTGACTTCGCAGTTCTTCGCCGGGATCGCGCGCAGTCCGGTGCCGGTGCTGCTGCCATTCGACACCGCGGCGTATCTCGACGCCCGCATGAACGGCGCGCCGTCGAGCCTCCCGGTCGCGCGCTATCAGGCCGACTTCCGCCCCGTCGAGTTGTTCGACGCCGGACAGTCCGGCTACGACGCCGTGTTCGCGCTGGAGCCCGGCGCCGGTGACGGCGTGCCGCAGCGAACCTTCGCCAAACCGGTCGAAGTACAGATCACCGGCTCGATCCTGCTCTACGACATCAACGATCCGCTCAGCGGCAAGGGCGAACCGGTCAAGACATTGGCGGCACAATTCCCGGATTTGCGCCGCTTCATCCGCGAAGGCTATGTGCGTTATGCCTTCACGCGCTTCGGCGTGCCGTATGTGGTGTCGATCCAGTGTCTCGACTCGGCGCCGAGGGCGCGGCGGCTGGTCTGCCGCGAGGCCTATCCAGTCGCCGAGCGCTTCCTGAAAGCTTTGCACGTCGCCGGCGGCCTGCCCTCGCGGCCGCGAATGGATGTTCCCGCGGAGCTGGCCGAGCGGCCTGTAGAGCGGTCGCCTGATTTCAGCTATCGCCCGAGCGGTGACATCATCGCCAAAAGCGGCTATCGCAGACAGGGCGGCCGCGTCGACTTCACCGCCTATTCGCAAATACGCTTTCCGTTGCAAAAAGCCCCGGCGTTCGTCCATTCGCAATCATTCCGGAACCGCCACTCCAGCGACCGATCGCTCGACGAGTTGACCGGCGGCAATGCCAGCTATCCCTGGCAGGATAATTTCTGCGAGGCGCGCAGTTTCGAGGTCGGACAATGCGCCAGCGGCTTCGGCCATCAGGGGCAGGATATCCGCCCCCCGCCCTGTCCGCCCGGCAGCGAGGCCGACAATAGCTGCAACCCCAAACAGCAGGGGGTGGTCGCCGTGCGCGACGGCGTCGTGATCCGCTCATTGAAGCAGCAGTCAGTAACGTTGCAGGTCAACACGCGCAGCGAACATCTGCGGTTTCGCTACATGCACATGAATCCGGTGACGCTCGATGCCGACGGCGTGCTGAACGGCCGCAGCGTCGATGAGGGCGAAAAACTCGGCGTGGTTTCGAATTATCTCGATCACCCCAACGGAACCAGCCGCCATCTGCATTTCGACGTGCAGGTGTTCACGCGCGACGGCTGGCTCTGGGTCAATCCCTACGTCACGCTGATCTCGGCCTATGAGCGCCTGATCGGTGGGCGCGGCCGCGTGATCGGGCCCGAAATCGCCGCGGTGCCGGACGTGGCCCACGC
>DATNMT010000667.1:0-3726 GCA_035602495.1 Bradyrhizobium sp. | reverse complement strand
CGCGCCAGCACGCGATAATGCTTGCCGGCCTCGGGCGGACCGCCGAGGTCGAAGCCGCCCGCTAGGGCGTTTTGCGGATCGTTGGGGGGCATCAAGGGCGCGCCGGCGTCGGTCATCGATCGATCCGCAACTCTGATTGTCTCGCGAAGCCGGCTTGCGGATAAGGAACAAAATCCAGCGCAGGACGGGATCGCCCATCTTGCGCGATTCGCTCAAAAAACAGGTAGGAGACTGACGAGCGACCCGATCCGGACCTCGTTAGGGCTGCTTCCTTCCGGACCTGACCCGGTTGGCGAGTGGCTCGTCCACCGCCAATCTCCCGGCCCATATTTGGGGCCAAAAGCGACGGAAAGCAAGCCGGGCATTGGCTGTCATACCCCGCGAAAGCGGGGTATCCAGTACGCCGTGACTTCCCTGTTCTATCGCAACCGCTCTGGAATACTGGATCATCCGCTTTCGCGGATGATGACGGCTTGATATGACATCGGCGAGCAGTGTCCATTTCAGACCACTTCAGACCGAAGCCATCGAAAAAACGATGGACGCACCTGGAACCCACATGCCCCCCGATACCCCCGCCTGGTCGCTTCATTCACGGCTCAAAGAGGACACCATCGACATCGGCGACCTGCCGTTGTGCCGGGTGCTGGTCATCAAGGACGCGCACTACCCATGGCTGTTGCTGGTGCCGCGCCGGCCCGAGACGATTGAAATCATCGACCTCGACGAGGTCGAGCAGGGGCAGCTGATGACGGAAATTTCCCGCGTCGGTCGCGCGCTGAAGGAAGTGACAAAGTGCGACAAGCTGAATATCGCCGCGTTGGGCAATCTGGTGCCGCAACTGCACGTGCATGTGATCGCGCGCCGCTCCAGCGACGCTGCCTGGCCACGGCCGGTCTGGGGGGTGATGCCGCCGCTCGCCCATGACGCCGAGGAAGTCCAGAATTTCATCAGCGCGCTTCGCCGCAAGATTTGGCTTGGTTAGGACATGACAGCATTCGACAAGTTTCCACTCGGACAGCCGGCCTTCGTCACCCACATCCTTGATCGCGCCGCGCATCTGCGCGGCGACGATGCGAAACTACTGGCGCTGGAAGGTCGCCCCGATAGCCGCGCCTATGTGGTCTACCGCGACTCGCTGGTCCTGAAGCAGGGGACCGAGGGCCCACGCGCGTTGCTCAGAATCGACGAGGCGCTTAAATTCGGCGCCAATCCCGGCACGATCTTCCTGGGGCTTCGTGACGGCGCGGCCGTGTTCGGCATGGGCATCCCGGCGGCGGCGGTGGAAAAACTGCTCGCCCGCAACGACGTCGCCGTCAGCGAGCTGCGCGGCATGGCGATGCAGGGCGTGGTGCCGCCCGACCAGCTCTCGGCGATCGCGATGGCGAAATCGATGGTGACCTGGCACCAGCGCCATGGTTTTTGCGCCAATTGCGGAACCCGCACGGCGATGAGGGAAGGCGGCTGGAAGCGCGATTGCCCGAACTGCAAGGCCGAGCATTTTCCGCGCACCGATCCGGTGGTGATCATGCTGGTGACTCGGGGCGACAAGGTGCTGCTGGGGCGGCAGAAGCAATTCCTGCCGGGAATGTATTCCTGCCTTGCCGGTTTCGTCGAAGCCGCCGAGACTATCGAGGACGCAGTCCGCCGCGAGATTTTTGAGGAATCCGGCATCCGCTGCACCGACGTCAATTATTACATGACGCAGCCCTGGCCCTATCCGTCATCCCTGATGATCGGGTGCACCGCGCGCGCCACCAATGAGGATATCGTGGTCGACCATGCGGAACTGGAGGACGCCCGCTGGTTCGACCGCGCGGAGGCGACCTTGATGATCAAGCGGCAGCACCCCGACGGCCTGGCAGGACCGCATCCCTTTGCCATCGCACACCATTTGCTCGGACGCTGGGTGCATGGGGGAGAGCAGGTGCGCGCATAGTGGGGAACCGGTTCATGGCTCAGTCGATTAACCCCGGACGTTGGTTCCGGCACCAGGCGGAACCGGCATGACGGATTCCGCCATGAACTTCCACGCCGCCGCGCCAAAGATTCCCCCGCGCATTCTCTGCATCGGCATGCCGGTGCGCGACCTGACGTTCCGCGTGCCGGGCCTGCCGGCGCGCGGCTCCAAGGAGAACGCCAGCCATTTCGAGGAAATTTGCGGCGGCAACGCGCTCAATGGCGCGATCGGGATCGTGCGGCTGGGTGGCCGCGCCTCGATCTGCGGCCCGATGGGCGACGCCCGCGAAACCACCAGCCGCTACATTTTCGACAAGCTCGCCCATGAGGGCATCGACACCCGGCACATCGTGCACATGCCGGGCCTGGTGACGCCGATCTCGAACATCATGATCGACCCCAGCGGCGAACGCACCATCGTGACGTTCCGCGATCCCGAATTGTGGAAGGTAGAACTGCCCGAAGCCGACACGCTGCTGCAGGACTGCGACGCCATCCTGACCGAGAGCCGCTGTGCGCAATTCTGCACCGACCTTTGCGTCGAGGCGCGCCGGCGTGGCATTCCCGTGATCGTCGATGTCGATCGGGCGATGTCGCTGCGCGAGGGATTGCTGACCGCCTCCTCGCACCTGGTGTTTTCGAGCGAACCGTTGCAGGAGACCGCCGGACTCGCCGACGACGGCGAGGCGCTGAAGAAGATCGCAAGGCTGACGCCGTCGTTCCTGGCGGGAACCCGCGGCGCGCTGGGCACCATCTGGCTCGACGAACATCAAAACCTGCAGCAGACCCCGGCCTTTCCGGTGCATACCGTGGATACGCTCGGCGCCGGCGATGTATTCCATGGCGCGTTCGCGCTCGCGATCACCGAAAAACAGGACATTCCGACCGCGCTGCGGTTCGCCTCCGCCGCCGCAGCCCTGAAATGCACCCGCTTCGGTGGTGCCTTTGCGGCCCCGCAACGTGCTGAAGTTGAAGGGCTTTTGGCCCATGGCCAGGCTACCAGCACAGTCAGGACCGGCCATTAGGGGCTTGTCATAGAAGAATTTTCTATATATGAGGGTTGCTGGCCCCATAAATGGAACAAAGTTCTTCCCATGACCGAACTCGCCGTTCAGCTCCATGAGCCCAACCGCCGCCTCGATGCCATCGACCGCAAGATCCTGACGGTGCTTCAGGAAGACGCTTCGCTTTCCGTCGCCGAGATCGGCGACCGGGTCGGGCTGTCCTCGACCCCCTGCTGGAAGCGCATCCAGCGGCTGGAGGCCGACGGCGTGATCCTGCGCCGCGTCGCCCTGGTCGACCAGAACAAGATCGGGCTCGGCATTACGGTTTTTGTATCCGTCGAGAGCGCCGATCATTCGGAAAGCTGGCTGCGCAAATTCGCCGATGCCGTCAGCGCGATGCCGGAGGTGATGGAATTCTACCGGATGGCCGGCGACGTCGACTACATGCTGCGCGTGGTGGTCGCCGACATGCAGAGCTACGATGTGTTCTACAAGAAACTGATCGGCGCGGTGCCGCTGAAGAACGTCACCTCGCGTTTCGCGATGGAGAAGATCAAGTCGGTCACGGCATTGCCGGTGCCGGCGGCGGCGTAGGGTCTGACTCCCTCGCCCCGCTCTTCGCGGGGTCGAGACGAGCGAAGCTCGCTCTCGGAGGGTTGGGGTGAGGGGCTTTCTCAGCGGATTCGACTCGCGGAGAGTCCCCCTCAGCCAGCGCTACGCGATAGCCGAAGCTTCGCTTCGGCGTTCTTTTCTAAGGACGGCC
>DATNMT010000666.1:0-12675 GCA_035602495.1 Bradyrhizobium sp. | reverse complement strand
CCCCTCCCCGCCGCTTCGCGGGGGGAGGGGAGCAACGTGTCGCCTGTTATGAAAGGCGCTGCTCGCTGCAGACCAAATCACGCCACCGGAAACTCCACCATCGCCTCTCCCGTCGCGACCTTTTCGCCCGCCCGGTTCTTCACCATGACGACGATCAGCACCCAGCGCGAATTGGCGGTGGTCTGTTTCGATTTGACGATGCCGGTCGGCTGGATGGTGTCGCCGGGGCGCACCGGCTTGATCCAGCGGGTTTCGAGGCGGCGGTGGATGGCGCCTCGGGAAAAGGCCCAGTCGGTGATCATGCGCGAGATCAGGCCGAAATTGTTCATGCCGTGCATGATGACGCCGCCGAAACTGGTCTTGCCGAAGCTGCCCTTCATGTAGTCGTCGTCGAGATGCAGCGGGTTGTAATCGAGCGAGGCGTCGCAAAACAGGCGGATGGATTCGCGGGACACCGCGAATGTCGGACCGTCGATGGTGTCGCCGGCGGCGAGGCTTTCGAATGTCGTTGTCATGATTTCGCTCCCCCTCAATGCGGCCGGATGGTCCAGCCGCGGCCGGAACAGATCACTTCGCCGTGCTGATTGAAGAAGACATTGTCGTGCACCACGAACAGCCGTTCGCGCTTGATGAACTTGTCGAGCGCGCGCGCCTCGAGCCGGATGACGTCATTGGGCCGCGCCGGGATGTTGTAGCTCCAGGATTGCCCGGCATTGACGGTGCCGGGGCTGCGCATCCAGTCGTCGGCCGGCGTGCAGGCGAACATCAGCAGGATGTGGATCGAGGGCGGCGCGATCAGTCCGCCGTAGCGGCTGGTCTTCGCAAAAGCCTCGTCGAAATAGATCGGGTGGGTTTCGCCGACCGATTTGCAGTAGAGCTCGATCGCCTCCCGCGTCAGCGTGTAGGGGATGGTCTTGCGCGGCTCGCCGGGAACGATGTCGTCCCAGACCTTGCGCAAATTCGCGTGTTTCCAGAAATCGGTCTCGAAGGCCTCCGCCTGTGCCATGCTATCCTCCCTGTTTCCGCGGACCATTTCCGCCGCCTTGCGGAATTTGTTATGTAGTATAATCAATTTGCCTGACCACAAAATCAAGCCGTCGGGAAACCAAATGCCGAAGTTGAAACTGCCCAAACTCGAGGACGTCGTGGCGATCGACATCCACACCCATGCCGAGGAGCCCTGCGGCATGCATGGCGACGACGGCTACGACGATTTCCAGGCCCAGATGGCCGAGTATTTCAAGTCGCCCAACAAGCATCCGCCGACGGTGCCGGAAACCGCGGCCTATTACCGTTCCAAGAAGATCGCCGCTGTGATCTTCCCGGTCGACGCCGAGCGCGAGACCGGATTTCGCCGTTACAACAATTACGAGATGCTGGAGGCAGCCAGCGAAAATTCCGACGTGCTGATCCCGTTCGTCAGCATCGATCCGCACAAGGGCAAGCTCGGGGTGCGCGAGGCGCGGAAGCTGATCGAGGAATACGGCGTCAGGGGTTTCAAATTTCATCCGACCATGCAGGGCTTTTACGCCAACGACCGCATGGCCTATCCGCTGTATGAGGCGATCAGCGACGGCGGCGCGATCGCGCTGTTCCACACTGGGCAGACCGGCGTCGGGTCCGGCATGCCCGGCGGCATGGGGATGCGGCTGAAATATTCCAACCCGATGTACATGGACGATGTGGCCGCCGATTTCCCCGACCTCAAGATCATCCTCGCGCACCCGTCGTTCCCATGGCAGGAGGAGGCGCTGTCGGTCGCCACCCACAAACCCAACGTCTATATCGACCTGTCGGGCTGGTCGCCGAAATATTTTCCGCCGATCCTGGTGCGCTACATCAATTCGATCCTGCAGGACAAGATGCTGTTCGGCTCGGACTGGCCGGTGATCACGCCCGACCGCTGGCTGTCGGATTTTGCAAAACTCGACATCCGCGACGACATCCGGCCGAAGGTGCTGAAGGCCAACGCGCGCAGGCTGTTGGGTATCTAGCGCCAGCGCCCAACCAAACTTGCGGCCGGGGAGATTCATCTTGGATCGGAAAGAAAGCGTTCGCGCGATTCTCGAGACCGCGGCATCCGGCGAAACCGCCGAAATTTTTGCCGACATTCGCGCCACTCTCAACACCAGCGTGGTCAATTTGATCTGGCGTCATCTTGCGACCATGCCGGGCACCCTTCCATGGGCATGGTCGACGCTGCGGCCGCTTTATTTGGGACCGGCGATCGCGCATGCCGAGGCGGTGCGGCGAACGCTGAGGCTGCCGGCCGTCCCCGCGCTTTCGCGCGACACCTTGGCCGCCGCGGCCATCGATCCGGCGGCGCTGGCGAATATCCGCACGATCTTGCGCAGCTATCATCACACCAACGCGCTGGCGCTTGCGATCCTTTCGGCCTTGCTCGAGCGCTACGATCCGACCGCGACCGACCCGGTCCAGCCCGCGGAAGCGGTTTCGGTTTCCGCCGAGACCAAATTGCCGTCGCTGCCGGCAATGGCGGATTTGCCGGGCGAGGTGCAGCGGCTGATCGAGGAATTGAACGGATATGGCGAGGACGGCGCGCCCGATCTGATCGCCAGCATGTACCGGCATGTGGCCTATTGGCCGCCTTTCCTCGCGTTGGTGCGGACGATGCTGGCGCCGCTGCAGGCAAACGGCAGCCTGAACGCATTGACACGATCCGCACGCGCGCTAGGACGGGCTCACGGCCGGATGCTGGCCGGCGGGCTTGCTCCCGGCCGTCCGCCGGACTGCCTGCCGCAGGCGCTTGCCGCATGCCGGTTGTTCGTCGAACATCCGATCGCGCGGATGACCGGGATCTGCGCGATCATTCGCCACGCCACACCTGAATGAGTATCCACGGATAGATCCCATGACCATCAAAGCCGTTGTGTTCGACGCCTATGGCACGCTCTATGACATTCAGTCAGTGGCGGCGGTGACCGAGGAGGCGTTTCCCGGTTACGGCGAAATCATCACGCAAATCTGGCGTATCAAGCAGCTCGAATATACCTGGTTGCGGTCGCTGATGCGGCGCTACCAGGATTTTTCCGTGATCACCCGGGAGTCGCTGGCCTACACGCTGCGGGTGCTCGGGCTGAAAAACGATCCGGCGGCCTTCGAGCGGATCATGGACAAATATCTGCATCTCGATCTCTATCCCGACGCCATCGCGGCGCTGGCGGCGATGCGCGGCCGCAAGCTTGCGATCCTTTCCAACGGCAGCCCTGCGATGCTCAATGCGCTGGTGGCCAACAGCGGGCTCGACCGCGTGCTCGATGCCACCATCAGCGTCGACTCCCAAAGGATATTCAAGCCCGCGCCGGAGGCCTACACGCTGATCGAATCCGCGCTCGGCGCGGCGCCCGCGGAAGTGCTGTTTATTTCGTCGAACCCATGGGACGCCTGCGGCGCCAAGGCGTTCGGGCTGAACGTCGCCTGGATCGAGCGGGTGACGCCGGAGGCGATGGCGCTGCTCTGTGTCAAGAATGACGTCGTTGCTCCGCTCACCATGTTCAAGGCGATCCGCACCCAGATGGATGAACTCGGACTGGCGCCCGACCATCGCATCCGCGCCCTGTCGGAGCTGCCGTCGTTGATCGCTGCCCACGAGTCAAAAAAATGAGCCTCGAATCGGTCCGCGCCTTCTTCGCGGAAAACGCCCCCGACATCGCCGTGATCGAATCGCCGTTGAGTTCGGCGACGGTGATGCTTGCCGCCGAGGCCTATGGCGTCGAACCGGGGATGATCGCGAAAACGCTGTCGCTTCGGATCGGCGAGCGCGTGGTGCTGATCGTGGCGAGCGGCACCTCGCGGATGGACAACAAGAAGCTCAAGGCGCACTTCGGGGGCAAGCCGAAGATGCTTGGGCTCGACGAGGTCGCCGAGATCACCGGCCATGAAGTCGGCGGCGTTTGCCCGTTCGGACTGAAGGCGCCGCTGCCGGTGTATTGCGACGTTTCGCTGCAAGCTTTCGACGTCGTGGTGCCGGCGGCGGGCTCGACCCACAGCGCGGTGCGCATCGCCCCGTCGCGGATGGCCGAACTGACCTCCGCCGAATGGGTCGATGTGTGCCAGGATCAGCCGTAGCGAAGGGGCGCCCTATTGATCGTCACCGAATTTCGGCTGGCCGCCGCGCCGCCGCGGGGCGGCCTGATCGTGCACGCTGGCATTCGATTCGAACACCGAACGGCAAGCGCCGGAGAGCTGCGAGGTGTTTTGCCGCAGGCATGCCACGATCCGGTTCACGTCGGGGATCTGGTCGCCGCAAAACCGCCAGACGTCGGGCGTGCAGGCCAGCTGCTGCTCGAAGGTGCCTTGATATTCCTCGGAGAGAGCGGAAGTTTGAGTGGCAACGCCGCCCGCGAGCGAAATCGCAAGGCCCAGGAAAATTTGGTGTGCTCGCATATCCGATCCTCTTTTCGATTCAGTGAGCATGGATGTTCCGCGGTTCGCGGGCCGAAGCTCTCGAATAAATGCGGCTTGGCAAGGTTCGGGAAGCTCAACTATTTGTGAAAATCGGATGTTCGTTTTGCCTGAGCTACGCGGTCTTTTTCTTCCCCCCGGCCAATTGCTTCGTCAGAAAATCCGCCAGCACCTCGACGCGCGCGGGCCGTGGGCCGCCGGGCGGCGTCACCAGATGCACCGCGCCCTCGCGCTGCTTCCAGTCTTTCAGGATCACCTCGACCTCGCCCGAAGCGATGGCGTCGCCGACGATGAAGTCAGGCAGATCGGCGATGCCGAGCCCCGCGACCAGCGCCGGCAGCAGGGCTTCGCCGTTGTTGACGCGCAACGGCCCCGCCGGGCGCACGCTCGCCTCCTCGCCCTTGGAATTGATGAAGTGCCAGGCGCCGGGCGTGGAGAGATAGGCGTAGCCGAGGCATTTGTGCTGGGCGAGATGCATCGGATGCGTCGGCCGGCCGTGGCGCTTGAGATAGGCCGGCGAGGCCACCGTGTGGCGCGGCATCGCGCACAGCCGCCGCGCGATCAGGGAGGAATCCGGCAGGCTTGCGATCCGCAAGCCGGCATCGAAACCTTCGCCGATCAGATCGACCATCGCATCGCTCAGATGCAGGTCGATCGCGACATCGGGGTAGGCCTCAAGAAATTGCGGCAGGATCGGCGCCACCATCTTCACCCCGAAGGTCATCGGCACCGCCAGCCGCACCAGCCCGCGCGGCGCCACCGATTGCGCCAGCGCCTCGTTCTCCGCCGCCTCGCCGTCGGCCAAAAGGCGCGCGGCGCGCGCCGACAATTTCTGCCCGGCATCGGTCACGGCAAGCCGCCGCGAGGTGCGGTTGAACAGCCGCGCGCCGAGCCGCTCCTCCAGCCGGGTGACGGCCTTGGACACGGTTGCCTTGGACAGCGAAAGCTCGCCGGCGGCCGCTGCAAAGGACCGTAATTCCACGACTTTTGCGAAAATCGCCAAGCCTTCGAAGTCAGGAAGTTTTGCCATTTTGGGGTTCTCCCATTAGATCGATAACAGAAACAATGAGTTTATATAGTTTCTATTTATAAGCCACGGGCAAAGGCATATCCAGAGCGCAACGGAAATTCACATCAAGGAAAAAACGATGATCGAACTCAGACCATTCGCAAAACTCGGCGGCGCCGACCACGGCTGGCTCAAGGCAAAGCATCACTTCTCGTTCGGCGGCCACTACGACCCGAAAAATATGGGCCACGGCGCGCTGCGGGTGTGGAACGACGACGAGATCGCGCCCAACACCGGCTTTCCCGCCCATCCCCACGCCAACATGGAAATCATCACCTATGTCCGCGAGGGCGCGATCACCCATCAGGACAGTCTCGGCAACAAGGGCCGCACGGAAGCGGGCGACGTCCAGGTGATGAGCGCCGGCAGCGGCATCCGCCACTCCGAATACAATCTGGAGCCGACCAAAACCAGGATCTTCCAGATCTGGATCGAGCCCGACACGCAGGGCGGTCAGCCGACCTGGGGCGCCAAACCGTTTCCGAAGGCGGATCGCTCCGGCAACTTCGTCACCATCGCCAGCGGCTTCGCCGACGACAAGGACGCGCTGCCGATCCGCGCCGAGGCACGCGTGCTTGCCACCACGCTGAAGGCCGGCGAGAGCGCGGAATACAAGCCCGGCGCGGCGCGTAACCTCTATCTGGTGCCGGCGGCGGGCGCGGTCGAAATCAACGGCGTGCGCGTCAACGCCCGCGACGGCGCCGCGATCCGCGATGAAGCCCGGCTCAAGATCACCGCGCTGGAAGATTCCGAACTGGTGCTGGTCGACGCAGCGTAACCCCCACGCGTCATGCCCGGCCTTGTGCCGGGCATCCACGTCTTCCACTTCAACATTCAAACCCTCATCCTGGAGAAAACCCATGACAAAAGTTCTCGTTCTCTATTATTCCGCCTACGGTCACATCGAAAAAATGGCCAACGCCGTCGCCGAAGGCGCGCGCGAGGCCGGCGCTACCGTCGATATCAAGCGGGTGCCCGAACTGGTGCCCGAAGCGGTCGCGAAAGCGTCGCACTACAAGCTCGATCAGACGGCGCCGGTGGCGAAGATCGAAGAACTGGCCAATTACGACGCCATCGTCGTCGGCACCGGCACCCGCTTCGGGCGCATGTCATCGCAAATGGCGAACTTCCTCGATCAGGCCGGCGGCCTCTGGATGAAGGGCGCATTGCACGGCAAGGTCGGCGGCGCCTTCACCTCGACCGCGACCCAGCACGGTGGCCAGGAAACCACGCTGTTCTCGATCATCACCAATCTGTTGCATTTCGGCATGACCATTGTCGGCCTGAACTACGGCTTTGCCGGCCAGATGAAGCTCGACGAGGTCTCCGGCGGGGCACCCTATGGCGCGACCACGATCACCGGCGGTGACGGCAGCCGTCAGCCCAGCGAAAACGAACTCGCCGGCGCGCGCTATCAAGGACGCGTGATCGCGGAGACGGCGAAGAAACTGCATGGCTGATGCGATGCGGGCGGCATTCTCTTCGATGAGTGCCGCCCCATATCCCGTCGAGGGGACGACGGACTTCGCCATGATCGAAATTCTCTTTATCTATCAACTGGCACGCAATCCGATCGAATGGATGACGCGGCGCTTTTGGTGCCGCAGCCTGTACCGCGCCACGCGCGGCAAGCGTGGATGCCCGGAATCCACTAATTCGTGAAACGGCGTTACGATTTGTGATAGCTATCTTGCCTTCACGCCGTCCCGATTCAGAGTTTGAGCATGAGCAACTCGGTCCCATGGCCGGAACTGCCGACCGAGGCGTGGCGCGAGACCTATGCGACGCTGCAGCTCTGGACCCAGATCGTCGGCAAGATCAGGCTTAAGCGCTCACCCTGGCTCAATCATTCCTGGCACGTCGCGCTGTACGTCACCGCGCGGGGACTGACGACCTCGCCGATCCCGGACGGCGCGCGCAGCTTTCAGATCGATTTCGACTTCATCGATCACGCCTTGCGGATTTCGACCAGCGACGGCGCCGGCCGGCAGCTTGCCCTGGCGGGACAATCTGTTGCGAGCTTTTATGCCGCCGTCATGGCCAATCTCGCCGAACTCGGCATTGCGGTTGCGATCGACGAGATGCCGAACGAATTGCCCGACCCGATCCGGTTTTCGCAGGACCATCTGCATGCCTCCTACGATCCGGCCGCGGTGCGGCGTTTCTTCCAGATCCTTCTCAACGCCGATGCCGTGTTCAAGCAGTTCCGTACCGGCTTCCTCGGCAAGGCGAGCCCGGTGCATTTCTTCTGGGGCAGTTTCGACCTTGCGGTGACGCGCTTTTCCGGCCGCCGCGCGCCGCGCCACCCCGGCGGCGTGCCGCATTTGCCGGATGAAGTGGCATGCGAAGCCTATTCGCACGAAGTCTCAAGCGCCGGCTTCTGGCCGGGCAGCGGCGCGATCGATTACCCGGCGTTCTATTCCTATGCCTATCCAGAGCCTGCGGGCTTTCGCGCTACGTCGGTGCAGCCCGAGGCGGCGTTTTTCAGTGAAGCCTTGGGGGAATTCATCCTGCCCTACGACGCGGTGCGCACCGCGTCCGATCCGGACAATACGCTGCTGGCATTCCTGCAAAGCACCTATGAGGCCGCGGCCAATGCCGCCAAGTGGGATCGCGACGCGCTGGAATGCGCGCCGGGCCGGCCGGGCGTGGTGCGGAAGGTCTAATCCTCTTCGCGCGACGCTCGCTGCTTGCCGAGCGCGCGTCTTGCGAGGCCGGCGAGGCGCGGATAGCGGCGCAGTTCATGCACGGCGCGGTCGCGCAAGGCTGAGGGAATCCCGCGCCAGCCCAGCGCCGCGGTGAAGTCGACGAGCGCCAGCGGCGCCACGCCGAAGCGGCGCTTGTAGGCATAATTGCCGATGCTGAAATCGAAACTCCGGACACCGTCCTTATGCAATGCCGCCATGGTGCGTTCGATAATCAGCCGGCCCGGCGAGCAATTCGACCACTTCTCGCCGGCATGGCTGTTGCGCAGCATCACGTAACGCGAACCGACGCGGATCCCGAGCAGGGTTGCGACGACCTCTTCGCCGACGGTCAGCGCCGACAGCACGGCGTAGCCGCCGCGAAGACCCTCGCCGACCAGCCTGCGATAGAACACGGCCGAACTCTCGTCGTTGAGAACGAAATTCAACCCCAGATGCCGCATCCGCGCACCCTGCTGAATCTCCATGACTGAGAGCACGCGCAGCGCCTGGTCCCGGTCGGTGACGATTTGCAGCCTTGCCGCGGAGTCGCGGGTAAACACCCGCCAGCTCCGCTCCAGGTTCTTGCGGACGCTTCGTTCCAGGGAATGGCGGTAAGCGTCGAAATCATCCCCGGTCGTGACGACGTTGCCGTTCAACGGGCACGGCCTTGCGCCGTCGAGCAACGTCAGCGGATTGGGCCGGCCGGCGAGATTGATCGGCATCTTGCGCAGGCGAACCAGATCGGCGCCACCCGGCGAGCGCTGCAGCGCGGCCTTCAGATCGCACCACAGCACGCGCGCCGCTTCGGCGTCGCGCGGCGCCGACGCGGTCATCAATGGCGCGTTATAATCGGTGAGATCGAGATCGGCGAACTCGACGATCCGCACGCCCCTTTGCAGCCGTCGGACCAGCGGCAACAGCGCGATCTGTTCCAAGCTCGCGGCGTCCGAAATGATGGCGATCAGCGGCTCGACGTGGGGCAAGTTTGCAAAAGCGGCGTACCACGCATCGAGCCAGCACCGATCCTGGAACGGCATCGACGGGCCAAAGTCGTTCCAGCACGCCGCGGCATGCTTCCAGTCGTTGAGGATTTCGACGCGAAAGCCCGCCACGCGGGAGAGCTCCCGAGCGCCCAGATGCCTCGCCTCGGCTTCCAAAACTGCCATTGTCCCTGCCGGGTCGCCCTCTGTCCCGATATGAGACGACAGGCCGATCCTCCCCATTTATCTGGCAAGAAGGGTGCCCAGGCAACGGTTGCTGCTTACGGTAAGATAATGTCTGCAATGTATGGCTAACGCGGAAGTAAAGAGAGAGACCGCGACCGCACGATGGCTTCAGAACCCGCATATCAGGCGCTGTTTCTCGGCGCGGGGCCGCAGATGCAGTGCGGCGTCGGGCAATTTACCCGGCGCCTGTGCGAGGCGATCGGAAAACTCGCCCCCGACAGCTGCGCGACGTTAACCCTGACGCGAAGCGAAGGATCGGTCCTCGAGATCTGGCGCGCGGTGGGATCGGCGCGGAGCGTGGTGTGCAACTTTCCCATCGTGGCCTGGAAGCGCGTGATCTGGCGGCCGTTGCTGGCGCTGCTGATGGCACAGCTGCGCGGGCGGCGTATCGTTCTGATCCAGCACGAATGGGCTGGCCTGCACTGGCTGCGCCGCATCACCTACCTTCCGGCGCTATGGCTCGCCGACACCATCGTCATGTTCTCACCGCTGGTGCGGCGCGAACTGTCGGACGATCCGCTGGTCGGGTGGGCGGCGCGAAAATGCGTGCTGGCACCACTGCCGCCGAACATCGAAGCGCCCGCGGGCGTCGCCGATTCCGGATTGCGGCAGCAACTCGCCGCGGCGCGCGAGGCGGGACGGTTGGTGATCGGTCATTTCGGCTCGATCTACCCGGGCAAGCAGCCGAACGCGCTGCTCAACATTGGGGCGATCCTGAAGCGGCGCGGCTTGAAGCCGCTGATCGTCTACCTCGGGTCTTTCATCCGCGGCGTCGACAACGTCGAGCAGGAGTTCCATGCCCGCGCCGCCGAACTCGGCCTGTCGGATGATGTGATCGTCAGCGGCTATGTCGCGGGCGACGATGAGGTGTTCGGCCTGTTCAGCGCCATCGATGCGTTCTGCTATCCGCTCGATGAAGGTCTTACCGCAAGGCGCTCCAGCATTCTCGCCTGCGTGCAGTCTGGCCGTCCGGTGATCGTCACCGGACCGGCCGAGGCCGACGAATTCGACCATCATCCGCGCTTCAAGCAATTGATCGACCGCGGCGCGATTGTAATGGTTGCGCGCGGATCGGAGGACGCGGTCTACGCCGACCGGATCGTCTCGACGCTAAAACAGCCGTCGGTGCCAAAGCGGTTCGATTTCAACGGCTGGTGGCAGGATGTCGCGCGTGCGGTACGCGCGCAGCTTTGAACGCCTCACTCCCTGGCGCGGAAGCGCGCCAGATAATGCAGGCCGAACACCGCCAGCAGGAACGTGAACCAGGTGGGATCGGCGCGATCGAGAAAGAAGCTCTCCAACGACGAAAGATAAAGACCGAACAGCCAGATCCGCAACAACGCCATCGTCAGCGGACCGTTGTTGCCGCCGTGGTCCGCGGCGTGGAAATTCCGCAGCGGCGCGATCACCAGCACCACGATCAGCAACGCCAATCCCGGCAATCCCATCGACAGCGCGGTGTCGAGATATCCGTTATGGCTGTGCGAGGCATATTCCGCCCATTCCATCCCCTCGGGGATATTGCGGAGCGCGTCGGTGCCCCAGAACGCCTCGAAGCCGTAGCCGGTCGGCAGCCGCAATTGCAGCGCCTGCAGCGCGAAGGTCCAGATCTCGCTGCGGCCCGTAAAACTCGAATCCAGCGGCAGCGCCTTTGCGATCTCGGCAAGGCCGTCACTCATCACCGTGCCGATGCCGAGCAGGATGAGCAGCACCAAAGGGGTCAGCATCATCACGCCGCGGAGCCAGAGCGAACGGACCACCGTCGTGAGCGACGTCAGAACCAGCACCACCAAGGTCAGCGCCAGCGAGCTCTTGCCGGCCGAATAGAGCAGAAACAGCGACGCCAGCGCGATGACGGCGGCGCCGGAAACCAGGGCGCCGGAGCGGACGATATAGATGCCGAGAAACACCAGCATCGCCATCACCGACGCCGCCACATTCTTGTGTCCGAACGCGCCACGCCAGTTTCCCGCCAGCTGCGGTTCCTGGATGTCGGTCGCGAGATGAATCGACAGGGTTGGCGCCAGCAGAATTCCGAGATAGCAGACCGCCAGCAGCAACAGTGCGGCGATGCTGAACCAGCGCATCAATTCGTGTTGGGTTTTCGGCAACAGCATCAGCGTCGCGGCCACGGCCATGACGCAGGCGGTCAGCGCGAAGCGCTTGATCGAGGTGGCGGGGTCGAGCGACAGCACCACCGTCGTAACGATCCAGCCGCCGAACAGGACATAGGCCGGCGTGAGCAGGGTCTTGAGGCCCTGCATATTGTCAGATGCGGCAAGCGCGATCGTCAAAACCGCGAGGCCGGCGAACACCAGATAGGTCAGCGTCTCGTTGCCGGTCGAGGTATCCTTGAGCTGCTGATTGCCGAGATCGACGAACGGCCGCAGCGAAATCCAGGCCAGCAGCAGTACGCCGATGAAGGCAGCGCCGCGCACCACATCCATCACCTGCTGGCGCCGCAATCCGAAGATGACGGCACGCAACTCCGGCGTGGTGACGAGTTGGCTCAAGACGTGATCTTCGAGGCTTTGTAGGGTTGCGGCTCGATGCCGACGGCCGCCAGCGCGCTGCCGAGGGCGACGATGACGGGATGCAGGGCGATCAGCGCCCTGTGCTCGGCGAAAAACAGCCGGCCGGCGAGAAACAGCGATTGCGGCAACAGCGCCAGCATCTTGGCGAAGAGTTTCATCCGCGACCATGGCGACCGCGCCAGCTTGCGCTGGACATGGTAGTTGATCGCGCCGATGCGCAACGCCCGCAGCGCCAGCCAGCCGGGGCTGGTGCGGCTCGACGGCACGGTCTCGGTGATGACGGCTTCCTCGGCCCAGTAAAATCTCATCCCTGCCTTGCGGCAGCGGACGAAAAAATCGACATCGCCGCCGCCAAGGAAATTGAAACGCAGATCGAAAGTTGGGTTTGCGAGCCGCGCAAACACCGGTCGCGTGATCAGGCAATTGCCGCAGCCATAGATGACCGGCACCAGACCGCTCTTGTCATAGGCCGGACGGAACGCCGGATGACGCTCGAGCCCGCGCTTCAGGCCGTTGTCGAAATTCTGCAGCACCGGGCCGCCGACCACGTCCGCGCCGCTCGCCTCGGCGGCGCGCAGCATCCGCTCCAGCCAGCCCTCCGAGGCAATTTCGTCGTCGTCGATCATCAGGAAGCTGGTGGCGGCGGGAAACGTCGCCAGCGCCGTCTCGAATGCGGCGTTGATGGCGTGGCAATTGCCCTGCCGCGGCTCGACGATGCAGAGCCCGCGAAGTTT
>DATNMT010000664.1:0-10340 GCA_035602495.1 Bradyrhizobium sp. | reverse complement strand
AAACTTCTTCGCGATGATCTGGGCAATGACGAGCAGAACCAGCGCGACGAGGAACAGCGCGGTCCCGTCCAGATAGCCCCAATTCAGCGTCATCGTGACGGTGTCGCCGCCGGTCTCGCCCAGCGTCGTTGCCGCGATTTTAATGATCCAGAAGGCGAGGGTGACCTCGGGAACCTTGTTCAACGATTCGGGCATGTCTCTCGCGATCCTGTTTGAAGGCGAGACAACTCCCGCTCGGAGCATTGGTTCTGCGTTGGTGCATTGTCCGATTTGCGGCGGAGAGGCTCACCGCAGCCGGGTGTAACGCAGAATTGCAATGGCCGTGATGGGCTGCCGGTTTTGTTTCCACGCCTGCACAGGAAATGGTCGCGGAAAGCGTATCGGAAGAATTCGCGATCAAAATTTCCTGATTTTGCAGTGATCGGATGGTTGGTACGACTTTTGCTGATCGTTGGATGATCGACTCCCTTGCTGAAAGCGGAGGCGGTCGTTGTGCTTTGTTTGATCGCGGGAGCTTTGCAGATCGGTCGCACCTCCGTCGCAATTTTGAGAAGCCGAGAGCTGATGTTCCGAGTATTGCAGCGTTGTCGTTCGCTCGCCCTTTAATTGTTCGAGTGTGAAGAAAATCACATTCGCTGTCGGCGCAAATTCGTATTTTGAGTGCGGCCGCGAGATCGCGCTGTACGCGGTGGTGACATGGCATGTTGAGAAGGCATTGGTGACAAGACATTGGAGAAAATGGCAATGGAAATCGCACAGCAGACCCGGTTTGAAACCACTCAACGCGAAGTCAGAAGCCACGATATTTCAATCTTGTTGGGTTATTCGGCTTTCGCGATCCTGCTTCTGATTGCAATCTACTGGGGCGCGATGTCGCCTGGGACGGCGCCCGGCGATTTTTCGTGGATGACCGTGTTTCCGTGATGTCGGTCGCGACTGCGCCGCGCGCGGTGTCAACAGGCCGCGATGATCAGGCTTTGCTGCCATAATTCAGTAGTCCGCCGACGCCCTTCGGCGGATGGGCGGCAAGCGCCTCTTCATTGGGCTCGGTGCCCCAGCCGGGCCGGTCCGGCATCACGAGATAACCGTCCACGTATTCCGGCACGTGGGTGAAGAGCTCGTGGTCCCATGCCAGCCGGTCGATGTCGGTCTCCATGATCCGCAAATTCGGCACCGCCGCGCTGAAATGCGCGTTCATCATGGTGCAGAGGTGACCGTAGAAATTATGCGGCGCGACGTTGACCTCGTGATGCTCGGCGCTTGCCGCAATCTTCATCGACTGCCACACGCCGTTCCAGGGCGTGTCGATGATCGCGACATCCATCGCCTGTTCGCGGAAATAGGGCAGGAATTCCCGCAAGCCGAGCAGCGTTTCGCAAGAGGAAATCGGGTGCTGACTTTGCCGCCGGATATAGCCGAGGGCTTCCGGGCTGAAACTGTCGATCTCGATCCAGAACATGTCGAGATCGGCGATCGCGCGCAGGATTTTCAGATAGCCTTCGGTCTTGGCGTTGAAGTTGAGATCGAGCAGGATATCGACATCGGGTCCCGCGCCATCGCGGATCGCCTCCAGATGCATGCGCAGGTCTCGCAATACCTTGCGGTCGACATTGATCTCGGGCTGGAAGGGCGAACCGAAGCCGGGCCGCCAGCCCGTTGGCTTGCCGGCATCGTAGGTGAAGATGTTGGTCTTCAGCGCGGTGAATCTTTTCTCGCGGACCTCGCGTCCGATCGCCTTGACGCCGTCGAGATCGGTAATCGCGGGCTTGTACCAGGAGGGATGGTTGATGCGCCAGGTGGCGCAGTGCGACCAGTAGACCCGGATGCGGTCGCGGATTTTGCCGCCGAGCAATTCGTAACAGGGTACGCCGAGCAGTTTTGCCTTGGCGTCGAGCAGCGCGTTTTCGATCGCGCCGAGTGCTTGCGCGACGACGCCGCCGGCGGCGGGGCGGGTCGCCGAAAAAAGCTCGGCGTAAATGCGCTCGTGCTGAAAGGCGTTCTGCCCGACCACCCGCGCCGACAGGCGCTGGATCGCGGCGCCGACGCCGGGCGAGCCAAAACCTTCGTCGAATTCGCTCCAGCCGATGACGCCGTCTTCGGTGGTTAGCTTGACGAAGTGGTAGTTGCGCCAGCCGGCGTCGCAGGCGAGCAATTCGACGCTTCGGACCTTGGCGTGCTTCGTCATGGCGTTTCCCTGTTTTGCTGGCGAGTGCGTCTCGCTTCAGTCGGCTTTGTAAGGCTCGCAGGCCGCATTGTGTCGTGCGGCGTCGATCTCGGCAAGATGGGCCTCGTCGTTGACGAGCGTGCGAAACAGCACGATGCCGCGGCTGGTGCGGGCTCCGACGATGGGCAAGCGGCCGGCTTCGGCACTACTTGCCTGCGGCATCAAAACAAAATTCACCTCGCCCGTCGTGGACTGCTCGTCGTTCAAGGCGAAAAAATTATTGGTGTCGGCGTCGAACACGGACACCGACCAGTAACTCTGCGGCATTCCGTGCGTGGAGACGCGAACAGCGCCACCGGCCGCGCCGAGGTCGTAGACGCAGATCGAATAGGGCAGGTCAGGGGAAGGGCGAACGACGCTGCGCGAGCGCCAGGTGGCGCGGGGCGCGTGCGATGGTATTGGCAGCACCGGCCAGGTTCGTCATTCCGGCCATGGTGCGCAGCATGATGACGCGCGGCACCAACAGCAGGGTTGCGCCATGCACGGCCGCGTCCACGAGCAGCATCGCCGCCGGTGCGTCACCGACCGTCGCCGATCCCGCCGCTGTTGTTGACGCGAATGACGGTCGCCCATGTGGTGGCCAGTCCCAGCGCTTTTCCGGCGATCAGCGTCAGCAGTATTTGCAAGACACGAAGCATTTCTCTGCCGAACTTCTCCAGGCAACGGTTGCGGGTCGCGAGCTATCGCCGTCGGCGGATATTCACGGCGCGATCTTGCCAGGATGACTCCTTGCCTTGACGTCCATGGCCTGCTTGCCGCCTGCGTGGGTGATCGACAAATAGCCGCCGCTATTCGGCCGCCTGTGATGAAGGCGAGCGCATGGTGCCAGTGCCATCCGCCTCGGTCGCGGAGATCGTGGTGCGCCAAACTTCAACTGCTCGTCAATCTCATGGGGGCCAGGGCGCTCGGGCTCGACCTGCCGGCGACGCTGATCGGACGCGCCGACGAGGTGATCGAATAACGCCGGCGCAAAGCCACGATTGTTTCTCTGGTTCGTCCTGAAAATGCGCCAAGCGCTGACGTTTTTGGCCACAATCGAAAACCACCATCGTGGCATGAAAACGCTGGCCGTCATTTCGCTTCTGGCACTGCTCACGATTTCCGGGGCGGCCTACACTGACCAGATTCTAACCAGCGATCAGCAGGCCGCGCAAAGGGTGAATTAGCCTTTGACGTCGGCCGTTTTGGGGGCGAAGACGATGCTTTCGGTGGATCAAATCCTGAGATTGATAAGCGTGCCCGCCGTCGTTGCGGCATTCCTGATCGCATCGCAGATTTCTGGCGGGGTGATGCCCCGTCCGACGCCAGTGGACATGGCTAGCGAATAGCATTTCGGGTCCGGTTACGGCGTGAAACGCGGTTGTGCGCGATTTGGCGCTCGCCATTTGGTCGCGCCGGCCCGGCACCATAGGCGACAATCCCCTTCGTCCAACGGCGCTGGCCGGACAGGTTGGAGGGGCGGACCTAGTCCCAAAGTCGGAGGCGGCCGGTACGTCCCCGCGTCGTTTTGTCACCGCTAAAAGGTGCCGCTAAGCGGCTTTTTGGCCGCACCGCGAGACCATCACCCCAGCTTGATTTCTGGCCTCTCTTCCCCTCGATATACGTATAAGGCTAAATATCGACAGCCCCCGCCGATGAAGGTAGGGTCTGCGACCAAAAACGCTTCGGGGATACGTCGTTGCAGGGGAAATTCAGGCTGAAACGTGACTATTATGCCGGCGGACTGATGCTTCTGCTCGGGCTGGGCGCTGCCGTGACCGGTAGCGGCTACAAATTCGGTACCCTCGCCCGAATGGGCCCTGGTTTCATGCCGGTCGTGCTGGGTGTCGTATTGGCGTTTCTTGGGGTCCTGATTGCCGGCACCGCGCTTGCGTCATCCGAACCCGACGACAGCAAGTTCCTGCCGGAGCGCCCGCAATGGTTTGGCTGGCTCTGCATCATCGGCGGCCCGATCATGTTCATCATACTTGGCCAGATCGGTGGCATGATCCCGGCGGTTTTCGCCTGCGTCTTTGTCTGCGCGCTCGGGGACAAGACCGCCACCTACAAATCCTCTTTTATCCTGGCAGCCGGCGTCACTGTGTTCGGCGTCGTGCTTTTTCATTACCTGTTGAGCATTCCTTTCCCGCTGCTGCGAGGGTTTAACCTGTGATCTCAACGGCGATTACCGATCTCTGGTACGGCTTCGGCGTAGCGCTTGAGCCGCATAACCTGATGTATTGCTTTCTCGGCGTGCTGGTCGGCAACCTGGTCGGCGTGCTGCCGGGAATGGGTCCGGTCGCCACCATTTCGATTCTGCTGCCGCTGACCTTCGGCATGCATCCGGTGCCCGCGATCCTGATGCTGTCCGGCGTCTATTACGGCGCCCAGTATGGCGGCGCGATCTGTTCGATTCTGCTCAATCTGCCATGCCATCCGCCGCACGCGGTGACGTGCCTGGACGGGTTTCCGCTGACCAAACAGGGCAAGGGCGGCACCGCGCTCGGCATCACTATCATCGCCGCCTTCGTCGGCGCTTCCTTCGGCATCACCGAGATGATTTTCCTGGCGCCGTTCCTGGTCAAGGTGGCGCTCGAGTTCGGGCCCGCCGAAGTCTGCTCGCTGATGCTGGTCGGACTGCTGGCGGGCTCAACGCTGGCGAAGGGATCGCCGCTCAAGGGCATCGCGATGACGGTTCTCGGCCTTCTCGTCGGTATTGTCGGTTCCGACATCGAGACCGGGCAGCCCCGCTTCACCTTCGGCATCACCGAACTGTTCGACGGCGTCGAGATCATCGCACTCGCGCTCGGAATGTTCGGCGTCGCCGAGTTCATGAACAGCATCAACAACACCGAAGAAGTCGATTTGAGATACGCCAAGGTCGGGCTCTCCGACATGTTTCCGTCGAAAGCGGATCTCAAGAAATCGTTCTGGCCGATGATCCGTGGCACGCTGCTCGGCAGCCTCTGCGCGCTGATCCCCGGTACCGGGCCGACCATCGCCTCGTTCGTGTCCTACGCCACCGAGAAGAAGATATCGAAGACGCCGGAGCGTTTCGGCCACGGCGCAATCGAGGGCGTCGCATGCCCCGAAGCCTCGACGCATTCCTCGGTGCAGGGCGACTTCATTCCGACCATGAGTCTGGGCATTCCCGGCGACACGGTGATGGCGCTGCTGCTTGGCGCGCTGATCATTCACGGCATCGTTCCCGGGCCTCAGCTCATCAGTCAGCATGCCGACATCTTCTGGGGCCTGATCGCGAGCTTCTGGATCGGCAACATCCTGCTGGTGATCCTCAACGTGCCGATGATCGGTCTTTGGGTGAAGCTCCTGAGCATTCCCTACCGCTACCTCTATCCGAGCGCGATGTTCTTCGTCTGCATCGGCGTCTATGCCGCCAACAACGACATGTTCCAGGTCGGCGAGACGATGTTCATCGGTATCGTCGGCTACATCCTGTTGCGACTTGATTTCCACCCCGCGCCGATCCTGCTCGGTTTCGTGCTGGGCCCGCGCTTCGAGGAAAACTTCCGGCGCAGTCTCCTGATCTCCCGCGGCGATCTCACGACGTTCATCGACCGTCCGATCAGCGCGTTCTTTCTCTTCATCTGCGTCGTGCTGATCGGAGCCCAGATCTATGTCTGGCTGCGCAAGCCGAAGATCATCGCCGAGGAAAAGGCGATCGAGGCCCAGGTGCCGGCCACGGCATTTTCGGAGGTCGCGGAGTAATATCGGCTTCGGCCAAGCCTCGCCTGCGAGCACCTTTCCCTCCCTTTGATGCCGTAAATGCCGGTGCAGTTCGGCGCCGGCGGGGGCGGCTGTGCGCCATTTCCCGTGCCCGATTGGATCGCAAAGTGGTAGGCTGCAAGTTGCGTCTGATCCGTGCCCGACAAGACCGCGTCACGGTTTCTTCACAATAAAGAGAGCGCTGCCATGATCACCCTCAATGTCAACGGTCAGTCTCGCCAGATCGACGCCGATCCGAACTCGCCGCTGCTTTGGGCGCTGCGCGACGATCTTCATCTCACGGGCACAAAATTCGGATGCGGCATCGCCATGTGCGGCGCCTGCACGGTTCATGTCGACGGCGATGCTCAGCGTTCATGCTCGGTCATGGTTGGCGACGCCGTTGGAAAATCCATCACCACCATCGAAGGCTTGTCGGGCGATATCGCCAAGGCGGTCACCGACGCCTGGATCAAGGCGGCGGTGCCGCAATGCGGCTATTGCCAGCCGGGTTTTGTGATGGCCGTGACCAATGTGCTGAGCTCGAATCGAAAGCAGACCAAGGAGGCCGTGCTTTCGCAAATTACCAACATCTGCCGTTGCGGCACCTATGATGCGATCCGCGCCGCGGTCGGTTTCGCGGTCGCCGACCTCAACGGGCAGGGCGACGTGGCGAACAAGGAGGGTGTGCGATGAGGCCCGCCCGGATTGCTCGCCGAACTTTTCTGATCGCCGCCGGCGTCGTCGGTGGCGGATTGCTGGTCGGCGCCGGGACCGTGATCGCGCGATTGAACAGTATTGGCGGCTACAAGCTGCCCACCGAGAGCGGCGGAGCCAGTTTCGGCGCCTGGCTCAAACTCGCCGGCGACGGCACCTTCGAAGTCGCCGTTCCGCACCAGGAAATGGGGCAGGGAATTTATTCGCTGGCGGTTTTGCTCGCAGCGGAGGGCCTGCGGCTGCCCTCCGAGGCGGTCCGCGCGGTGCAGGCCCCCACCAACGCCTATTACGCCAATCCGGTCATGCTGCTCGACGGCCTGCCGTTCAACGATCACACCGGCGGTCCTTTCCAGGGCGCGGCACTATGGACGCTGGACAAGATCATTCGCGCCGTCGGGTTGTCCGCAACCGGGGGCTCGACCTCGACCCGCCACATCACCGACCCGATCCGCGCAAGCGCGGCCTCCGCGCTCGACCTGCTGACGCGGGCGGCGGCGGAGAAGTTCGGCGTTGCGGCGGCTGAACTGAAGATTGCCAATGGCCGGATCTCGACCTCGGACGGCCGAAGCGCGGCTTATGCCGAACTCGCCGATGCCGCTTCGAAGCTTTCCCCGAGGACGATCGAGTTGCCGCCGCTTGCCGAAGGCGTCTTTGTGGGAAAAGGCATTGCGCGGGCCGATACGCCGCCGAAGACACGCGGTGTCGCAGGCTACGGCATCGACACGCGCCAACCGGGCCAGTTCTACGCGGCGATCCGGCATTCGCCGCGCCTTGGAGGCAGGCTCAAGAGCGCGTCCCTGCCGGCTGGCTTACCGGGGGTGCGTGGCCTCGTCGAGGGCGGCGATTATGTTGCCGTCGTCGCGTCGAGCTACAGCCGGGCGGTCGCCGGGCTGGAAAAGGCTGACGTCGCCTGGGACGACAGCCACGCGCTTTCCTTTTCGACCCGGGATGTGTTCGCCGCCTATCGTGCCGCGCTCGACAAGGGCACTGGCTACAAACCGCGTTGGGTGATCGATTCCGCGGGCGATGTCGCTGGCGCGGCCGGCAAGAAGGTCGCGGCTACTTATGACGCGCCATTTCTGGCGCACGCGACCATGGAGCCGATGAACGCCACCGCGCTTGTGACGGAAGCGGGCGTCAAAGTCTGGGCCGGCCACCAATCTGGATATTTGGCAAAACTGCGGGCCGCGGCAGCGGCGGGCGTGGCGGCGGATACGGTCGAAATCTTCACGCCTTATCTGGGCGGAGGGTTCGGCCGCAGGGCGGATCTCGACTACATCGCCAAGGCCGTCGAAATCGCGGCCAAATTCAAGGGCACGCCGGTTCAGACGATCTGGAGCCGCGCCGAAGATATTCGCGACGACGTCTATCGGCCCGCGGCGATGGCCGATGTCACGGCAACGCTGGGCGACAACGGCATTC
Source organism: Bradyrhizobium sp. (assembly GCA_035602495.1). Taxonomy (GTDB): domain Bacteria; phylum Pseudomonadota; class Alphaproteobacteria; order Rhizobiales; family Xanthobacteraceae; genus Bradyrhizobium. The sequence goes on along the minus strand of DATNMT010000664.1, from coordinate 2,272 downwards.
CCTCAAGTCTTGCATACAGGATCGCGGTGCCCTCGACGACCGATCAATTCATGGCCCGGGCCATTCCGTCGGCCAAAGGCGGGCTATTGCCGGACCGCTCCACGGTCGATGGCGCGGTCTTCTCGTTCTACGGGTTTCAAAACCGCAGCATCGAGAATTTTAGCGTCGATCTCGGCATTCCCGTCGGCTTCTGGCGATCGGTCGGACACAGCCTGAACAATTTCTTCTTCGAAACCTTCATCGACGAATTGTCGGCGGCGGCGGGAGCAGGCGGGCTCGATTACCGCAGCCGGCTGCTCAACGCCACCAATGGCGAGGCCGCGCAACGCGCCAGGGCCGTTCTGGCGCGGCTTGCGCGGTACGATGCCGACAACAAGTTGGAGGCACCTGCATCGGGAGCAAAGGCCGGACGCGGCGTCGCCTTGTCGGAATGCTTTCATTCGTTCGTCGGACAACTGGCCGACGTTGAAGTCGCGGACGGAGGCATCCGGGTGAAGCGTGTATTCGCCGTGGTCGATTGCGGCTTTGCGATCGATCCTCCCAATGTGATCGCGCAGGTGCGCAGCGCCATTGTCTACGGCCTGTCGGCGGCGCTGTATGGCAAGGTCGAGATCGACAACGGCAGGATCGTGCCGGAAAATTTCGATACCTATCAGGTCGTAACGCTCGACGACGCACCGGAGATCACCGTCGAGATCGCTAATTCCGGCGCGCCTATCGGGGGCGTCGGGGAAATCGGCGCGCCCGGGATCGCGCCGGCGGTCGGCAACGCGGTGTTTGCCGCGACCGGCAAGCGATTGCGATCCCTGCCGTTCAGCCTCGCGTAAGGTTCCAGGCTGCTGAAATTGTGAGCGATTGCGGGAATTTAATCTCCGCCATCATTTCTATGTTTTTTTTTCAGAACATGTTCAGGCGAATTTTGTCACAGTTACCGGCGGAGAGGCGCATCCGCAGGCCCAGGGGCTCGCGGCCGCGGCTTCGCAAAAGCCCGGCGCATTCGATGAGATCAATAACTGGACCAGAGCTTCCGACAAAATCTCGCCCCGGCGGGCTGGCCGGCATGCTGGGCCGCGCAACACTCATCATCGTTATTGGACTTGTCGGCGTTGCCGCCTCCGAGGCGGTCGAGTTGAATCCGGGCGACATGGTGCTGCTGGATCGGCTGACATGGGGAATCAATGCGTCGAGTGCGGCGCATTTGCAGGCGGTCGGCAGCGAGCGCTGGCTCCAGGAGCAGTTGCATCCGGCTCCCAATGCGGCGTTGCCCGATGCGGCCCGAAAGCAGATCGATGCGATGCCGGATGTCCATAAATTCCCGTTCGACATCGCGGTATCGTTCGATCAGCAGGCGAAGAGTGCCAACCAGGTCGCCGATCCCGATCAGCGCAGGGCCGCCCAGCAGGTCTTTCAACAGGCCATGAACGATCGGGCGAAACAAGCCGCAGCCCGCAGCATCCTGCACGCGCTCTATGCGCCGGATCAACTGCGCGAGCGGATGACCTGGTTCTGGTTCAATCATTTCAACGTCCATCAATACAAGGCCAATATCCGCATCCTGGTCGGCGACTATGAGGATCATGCCATCAGGCCCCATGCGCTCGGCAAATTCCGCGATCTCCTCCTGGCCACGCTGCATCACCCTGCGATGTTGCGGTATCTCGACAATGCCGACAATGCCGTCGGCCACCTCAACGAGAACTACGCCCGCGAGATCATGGAACTACACACCATGGGCGTCGACGATCGGCAGGCAGCGCTGATCAAGAACATGTATGCGAAAAGCGAGCTTGCTTCCTCGGTTTCGGAAGGTTTTCGGGTTCGCGACGATGTTTACAAGTCGATCTCCGAGGAAATGACTGCGGCCAATCGCGGCGCGGTTTCGCCGCGCGGCTTCGAATTGTCGGCGCGGCGCATCGGGCGGCTGATGCGCGAGCAGTTCAACCTCGGCTTTGTCGATGTCGGCGGCTGGGATACCCATGTCAATCAGGGCGCGGCGACCGGTTATCTCGCCGACCGCCTCGGCGAACTCGGCCGCGCGCTGGCGGGTTTTTCCGAAGAGATCGGGCCTGCGGGATGGCGGGATACGGTGGTCGTCGTGATCTCCGAATTCGGTCGTACCTTCCGGGAGAACGGCGACCGCGGGACCGACCATGGCCACGGCAGCGTCTACTGGGTGATGGGCGGCGGCATCAATGGCGGTCGCATCCTTGGCGAACAGGTCAAGGTCGATCAGGCAAATCTCTTTCAAAACCGGGATTATCCGGTTCTGACC
>DATNMT010000663.1:0-4616 GCA_035602495.1 Bradyrhizobium sp. | reverse complement strand
CTCCGCTGCGCCTTCCACGGCTCCCACCAGGCATTGAAGGTGCCGACGATCCCGCTCGGCAGCAGCAGCGTGACCAGGATGAACAGCGCGCCCAGCATGAACATCCAGTACGGCGCCAGCACGCCGGAAGTGAAGAAGGTCTTGGCGTAGTTGACGACGATGGCGCCCAGCGCAGCCCCAACCAGCGTGCCGCGGCCGCCGACCGCGACCCAGATCACCGCCTCGATCGAATTGCCCGGCGCGAATTCGGATGGGTTGATGATGCCGACCTGCGGCACATACAGCGCGCCGGCGACGCCGGCCATGCAGGCCGACAGCGTGAACACGAACAGCTTGTAGGATTCGACCCGGTAGCCGAGAAACCGGGTGCGGGATTCGGCGTCGCGCACGGCGATCAGCACCTTGCCGAGCTTCGAGGTCACCACCGCGCGGCAGATCACGAATGCGACGATCAGCGCCAGACAGCTCAGCGCGAACAGCGTCGCCCGGGTGCCGTCGGCCTGCACGTTGAAGCCCAGCACATCCTTGAAATCGGTCAGGCCGTTGTTGCCGCCGAACCCGAAATCATTGCGGAAGAACGCCAGCAACAGCGCATAGGTCATCGCCTGGGTGATGATCGAGAGATAGACGCCGGTGACGCGGGAGCGGAACGCCAGCCAGCCGAAGCAGAACGCCAGCAGGCCGGGCACCAGCACGACCATCAACGCCGCGAACCAGAACATGTCAAAACCGTTCCAGTACCAGGGCAGCTTCGGGTAGTTCAGGAACACCATGAAGTCGGGCAGGATCGGGTTGCCGTAGACGCCGCGGCTGCCGATCTGGCGCATCAGGTACATGCCCATCGCGTAGCCGCCGAGCGCGAAGAACGCGCCGTGACCGAGCGAGAGGATGCCGCAATAGCCCCAAATCAGGTCGATCGCGAGCGCCAGAACGGCGTAGCAGACATATTTGCCCCACAGCGCCACCAGATAGGTCGGCACCTGGAAGAAGGAGCCGGCCGGCAGCAACAGGTTCGACAGCGGGATCAGCGCGCCAAGGCCAGCGACCACGATCAGGAACAGCGTCGCGCGGCGGTCCAGCGAACGCGTGAGCACGTGCGGCATCATGCTTCCACCGCGCGCCCCTTGAGCGCGAACAGGCCGCGCGGGCGTTTCTGAATGAACAGGATGATGAGCACCAGAATGGCGATCTTGCCGAGCACCGCGCCGGCGACCGGCTCCAGGAACTTGTTGGCGATGCCGAGCGTGAAGGCGCCGACCAGGGTGCCCCAGAGATTACCGACGCCGCCGAACACCACCACCATGAAGCTGTCGATGATATAGCTCTGGCCGAGATTGGGGCTGACGTTGTCGATCTGCGACAGCGCCACGCCGGCGATCCCGGCGATGCCCGAGCCCAGCCCAAAGGTCAGCGCGTCGACGCGCGAGGTCGCAATCCCCATCGAGGCCGCCATCCTGCGGTTTTGCGTTACCGCCCGCATCTCGAGCCCGAGCGCGGTGAAACGCAGCATGGCGAGCAATATAGCGAACACGGCGAGCGTGAAACAGAGAATCCACAGCCGGTTGTAGGTGATCGTGATCTGTCCGACGTCGAACGCGCCGCTCATCCAGGAAGGGTTGCCGACCTCGCGGTTGTTGGGGCCGAACATGGTGCGGACGGCCTGCTGCAGGACCAGCGACAGGCCCCAGGTCGCCAGCAGCGTCTCCAGCGGACGGCCATACAGGAACCGGATGATGGTGCGCTCGATCAGGACGCCGATCGCGCCGGCGACGACGAAGGCCAGCGGCACGGCCATCAGCAGCGAATAGTCGAACAGCCAGGGATAGCTGGTGCGGATAATGTCCTGCACCACGAAGGTGGTGTAGGCTCCGAGCATCACCATCTCGCCATGCGCCATGTTGATGACGCCCATCACCCCGAAGGTGATGGCAAGTCCGATCGCCGCCAGCAGCAGCACCGAGCCGAGCGACAGGCCATACCAGGCGTTCTGCACCATCGACCACAACGCGAGGTTATTCTGGATCGAAGCCGTCGCGCTGGCCGCGGCCTTCGCGATCGCCGGCGGCTGCTCGCCGCTCAGCCCGGTCAGCAGCGCCAGCGCTTCCTGGTCGCCGCGCGCCTTGATGGTGGCGATGGCTTCGAGCTTCTCGGCGTCGGTGGCGTCTTCCTTGAACAACAGGATCGCCGCGCGCGCCTCGTTGAATGCCAGCTTGGCGGCCTTGTTGGTTTCCTTGGCGAGCGCGCTGTCGATCGCCGGCAGTGCAGCCTCGTCGTGGGTCTTGAAAACCGATTGCGCGGCCGCAATTCGCGTGGCGGGATCGGACGACTGCAGCGTCAGGGTGCCGAGCGCGGCCTCGACGTGGCGGCGCAGCTTGTTGTTGAGGCGAACGGCTGCGGCGCTGTCGGGCAGGCTGGCGACGGCGTCGCCGGTCAGGGCGTCGATGATCCTGCCGTCGGGTTGCTTGACATAGACCTTCTTGCCGTCCGGATCGGCCATCAGCCGATCGTCCTGCAGCGCACTGACGATGCTGTAGGCCAGCGGATTGGCGCTGATGGCGAGCGCGTCGACGGCTTCTTCGGTGTCGGAATATTCGTCGTTGAGGAATTTGCCGACCGCGTCTTCGAACGGCCCCGCCATGGCAGGCAGCGCGGCGGCGAAAATCAACAGGATTGCAAATGGCAGCGCGCGGAAGTTTCTAAGGACCCTGGCAAGCACTGGACGACCCCGGCAGAAGCAGAAGGAAGGCGGCAGATATCGCCGCCTTCCCTGGTTGGTTGGGACTCAAGCAGTATATCAGGAGCCCTGACCGCCGCACTTGTTGGTCTTGACGTTGTAGTTGCCGCACTTCTTGGTGACCCAGTCGCCGATCAGGTCCTTGGAGCCCTCGAGTTCCTTCGACCACGCATCGCCAGCCACCAGGCCAGGGGTCTTCCACACCACGTCGAACTGGCCGTTGCCCTTGATTTCGCCAATGAACACCGGCTTGGTGATGTGATGGTTCGGAAGCATCTTGGAGATGCCGCCGGTCAGGTTCGGCGCCTCGGTGCCGGGCAGCGCGTCGATCACCTTGTCGGCGTCGGTCGACTTCACCTTTTCGACCGCCTTGACCCACATGTTGAAGCCGATCACGTGCGCTTCCATCGGGTCGTTGGTGGTGCGCTTCGGATTCTTGGTGTAGGCCTGCCAGTCCTTGATGAACTTCTCGTTCGCCGGCGTCTTGATCGACTCGAAGTAGTTCCAGGCGGCGAGATGGCCGAGCAGCGGCTTGGTGTCGATGCCGGCGAGTTCTTCTTCACCCACCGAGAACGCCACCACCGGAATATCGGTCGCCTTGATGCCCTGGTTGCCGAGTTCCTTGTAGAAGGGAACGTTGGCGTCGCCGTTGATGGTCGAGACCACCGCGGTCTTCTTGCCGGCCGAGCCGAACTTCTTGATGTCGGCCACGATCGTCTGCCAGTCGGAATGGCCGAACGGGGTGTAGTTGATCATGATGTCTTCCTGCTTGACGCCTTTCGACTTCAAGTAGGCTTCGAGGATCTTGTTGGTGGTGCGCGGATAGACGTAGTCGGTGCCGGCCAGCACCCAGCGCTTCACCTTTTCTTCCTTCATCAGGTAGTCGACGGCGGGGATCGCCTGCTGGTTCGGCGCCGCACCGGTATAGAACACGTTGCGCTCGCTCTCCTCGCCCTCATACTGCACCGGATAGAACAGGATGCTGTTCAATTCCTTGAACACCGGTAGCACCGATTTGCGCGACACCGAGGTCCAGCAGCCGAACACGACCGCGACCTTGTCCTTGGTGATCAACTCACGGGCCTTTTCCGCAAACAGCGGCCAGTTCGACGCCGGATCGACCACCACGGCCTCGAGCTTCTTGCCGAGTACGCCGCCCTTCTTGTTCTGCTCGTCGATCAGGAAGAGGATGGTATCCTTCAGCGTGGTTTCGCTGATGGCCATGGTGCCGGAGAGCGAGTGAAGCACACCGACCTTGATGGTGTCGTCGGCCGCCTTGGCGGAGGTGAACGAGGCCAGGCCCAGCACCAGCCCGGCGGTCGCCGCCAGCCAGCGACGGCGGCTCATCGTCGCTATATCGTGAGTTAATTGGGTAAGCATGAGGTGTCATCTCCCTGACGCAGGCGTTGAAACGCTGCGAACGGCCCCACGGCCGCCTGCATTAACGGAATCGCAAGAACCATGCCACGGTGCGCAAATGGGGTAACCGGATGGCTTCGTTGAGGAATTCTGCAATCCGTGCAAATTCTGCAGCGCGTTTGCCTAATCTTTAGACCGAAAAAATGTATGCTAAACCGGCAAACTGTCTAATTGATAAGCAAAAGTCGCCTATTGTCTAAATTTCCGGCATCAGATTTTTTGCACTGCAACGTGCAATTGAGAGCCATCAGGCCGAAAAGTAGTTTTCTCATGCTGTTTCTTAACCGCGGCAAGACTTGATTGCGCGATTCACCTTGAAAGCGCCGCGTTCGTGTTCCATATCACCACCACGACCCAGGGAATCACCGGGTCATTGCGAGCCGCGTGTTCTGAGCCCGTCCAACGGTTTCTGGCTTGCCCCTTCAGCTAACCAAAACCGACGCCCCAAACACGCGGGTGTCTC
>DATNMT010000658.1:0-2218 GCA_035602495.1 Bradyrhizobium sp. | reverse complement strand
GATATCATGCCTCGACGGAGCGGTCTGCGATCGGCTTCACCTAAAAGAGGCGATTCCGACGTGGCTCCGGTGCTACGAGTTGCTGCAGGTGCTCCCGACCGGTTTTGTGCAGGGTTGCGGACGCCGGCCACAGCGACGCTTCCACACGCGCCAACAGCCGGCGTCGGCAACTGGCCAAGGGACGAAATCGCGGAAGGTGGGGCGCCGAGGGTGCGGCTGGCGCTATGGGGATTTGAGCTTGCGCGACGTGATGATGGTGGTGGCTCCGCGCCATGAAGCAGGTCGCCGGAGAATGCCCAGGATGCCGATCCAGGCAGCCGAGCAGCCGGAACGAGGGCCGAGGATGGCGATTTGACCGCTGCCGCGACCGTTGGTGAGCGCCATCGGGCGCACTCCGCCAATGCCGGTCGATGACCAGCGATTTGAACGCACGGCATTGCGGTCGTTGGGCGGTCCAATGGCCATCATGACGTGTCGATCGTGATCACGGGCGGCATCGGTGTTGCCTTGTGCCTGGGTGTGGCGCCGCGCGCGAACGTCTCAATGATGAGCATGCGGCCGCCGCAACACGGGCACGGACGCGGCAGCACGCACGGCTCGTCGTTCTCCGGGTCAGGTGCCTTTACCGGCGCGGGCATGGCGAGCAGCTCGCGTGCCTTCGCGATGTTGGCGGCGCGGTTGCCGTTGGCGAGCAGGCCGTAGTGCCGGATGCGATGGAATCCCTTGGGCAGTACGTGCATCAGGAACCGGCGGATGAACTCGTGGGTGTCGAGCGTCATCGTCGTGTAGCGGCCGGGACCTTCGATCCGATAATCCTTGTACTTGAAGGTGACACTCTTCTCGTCGGCTGCGATCAGCCGGCGATTGGAGATCGCGATGCGATGGGTATAGCGCGACAGATAGCGCAGCACCTGTTCGGGTCCGGCGAACGGTTTCTTCGCGTACACGACCCAGTCGATGTCGCGCAGAGGCGCAATGTAGGCGTTGAATGCCGCACGATCCGCGAGCCCGACGTGATCGCCGAAAAACTGCAAGCGACCGGCGTCATGCGCCGCGACCAGCATCTCCAGGAACAGCCGCCGGAACAGCGCCGAAAGAACCTCGACGCACAGAAAGTAGTCCGGTCGGCACGCGATCCACTTTGAGCCATCCGCCGACAGACCACCGCCCGGCACGACCATATGCACATGCGGGTGATGCGTCAGCGCGGAACCCCAGGTGTGCAGCACCGACATGAAGCCGATGCGGGCGCCCAGATGCCGGCGCGTGGCCGCGATCTTGAGCGTGGTCTCCGCCGACGCCCTGAACAGCAGATCGTAGATCACCGCCTTGTTGGTGTAGGCGATGTCGGAGATCGGCGCCGGCAGCGTGTACACGACATGGAAGTACGGAACAGGGAGCAGCTCGGCCTCGCGCTCGGCCAGCCACTCGCGTGCCGCTGCCCCTTGGCACTTAGGACAATGCCGGTTGCGGCAGCTGTTGTAGCCGATGACGGTGTGCCCGCACGCTCCGTTCTCGCAGCGCGCAACATGGCCGCCGAGCGCCGCTGTTCGGCAGCGTTCGATCGCCGTCATCACCTTCATCTGGCCGAGGCTGATGTGCCCCGCGTTGGCGCGACGCCACGCGGGGCCGTGGTCGCGGAAGATGTCCGCAACCTCCAGAGCTGGACGCTCCACGGTCCTCGGCCGCTACGCCGACGGCTCACCTTGGCCACGTCGTCCGGGCCTCTTACCTGGGTTCTGGGCCGGCGACTTGGGAAGCTTCCTCAGCTCGTCGAGCGGGCTCACGACAACACGCGCCGGCGAGCGCTTCAAATACGCCGCGAACCGCTCGCAGCTCTCGATGTGGCTTCTCTGCGATGCCGGTCCGAACTTGCGCGCGGTCATGTCCTCGATCATGCGCTGACGTAGAGGACTGATGGTCGTGGTGCTCATAACGATCTCCTGAGTGAGGTTGACGAGACCTCGATCCTCAGGTGTTGGCCTCAACGGCCCGTTATGGCTGTCCTATCAACTGGCTACAAACCTGTAAGTGGGCGCTATCGCGGTAGCGATTTAGTCCGACTGGCCCATCTCGGAATCCACGGCCGCCGGCCGTGGCGGCGGCTGTCTGGGGTAGTGCTGTCGCGGATACCACCGACTGTGCATCGCAGCAGCACATAAAATGTCGATTTGCGCGGGCGTGAGGAGCAACCTCTACGCGCCCATGCACAGCGGCG
>DATNMT010000657.1:0-17777 GCA_035602495.1 Bradyrhizobium sp. | reverse complement strand
GGCGCCATAGGAGCCGCCGATCACCACGGTGAATTTCGGCACCGCCGCGGTCGCCACCGCCGTCACCAGCTTGGCGCCGTCGCGCGCGATGCCGCCGGCCTCGTATTTTTTGCCGACCATGAAACCGGTGATGTTCTGCAGGAACACCAGCGGGATATTGCGCTGGCAGCACAATTCGATGAAATGCGCGCCCTTCAGCGAGCTTTCGCTGAACAGGATGCCGTTATTGGCGATGATGCCGACCGGATAGCCCCAGATATGGGCAAAACCGCAGATCAGCGTCGTGCCGTACAGCTTCTTGAACTCGTCGAACTCGGAGCCGTCGACCAGCCGCGCGATGATGTCGTGGACGTCGAACGGCTTGCGGCCGTCGGCGGAGACCACGCCGTAGATCTCCTCGGCCGGAAACAGCGGCTCCCGCGGCTCGCACATGTTCAGGTTGGCGCGCGTCGGCGGTTTCAGCGTGGCGACGATGCGCCGGGCGATCCCGATCGCATGGGCGTCGTTCTGCGCGTAGTGATCGGTGACGCCGGATTGCCTTGAATGCACGTCGGCGCCGCCGAGTTCTTCCGCGGTGACGATCTCGCCGGTCGCGGCCTTCACCAGCGGCGGTCCGCCGAGGAAGATCGTGCCTTGATTGCGCACGATGATGCTCTCGTCGGACATCGCCGGGACATAAGCGCCGCCGGCGGTGCAGGAGCCCATCACGATGGCAATCTGCGGAATGCCGGCCGCCGACATCTGCGCCTGATTGTAGAAGATGCGGCCGAAATGCCGTTCGTCGGGAAAAATCTCGTCCTGCTGCGGCAGGAACGCGCCGCCGGAATCGACCATGTAGACGCAGGGCAGATTGTTCTGCCGGGCGATGTCCTGGGCGCGCAGATGCTTCTTCACCGTCATCGGATAATAGGTGCCGCCCTTGATGGTCGCGTCATTGGCGACGACGACACATTCGCGCCCCGATATCCGGCCCACGCCGGTGATGATGCTGGCGGAGTGCACGTCGCCGCCATAGAGGCCGTAAGCCGCCAGCGGCGACAATTCGAGAAACGCCGTGCCGGGGTCGATCAGCAGGTCGACGCGCTGCCGCGCCAGCATCTTGCCGCGCGAGGTATGCCGGGCCCGCGACACCTTGCCGCCGCCGCCGGCGACCGCATCGAGCTTCTGGCGAAGCTCAACCACCAGCGCGCGCATCGCCTCGGCGTTGCGGGCAAAATCGGACGAGGTGGGGTCAGTGGTAGAATGCAGCGGCATGACGTTCAGCTTTATGGTGCGCCGCGATTTGCGCATCGGGCTGGCATCATGGTGTCACTGCGCCGCCGTCTTAGGCAACCCAGAAGTTTGCCGCCCGTTCGGAATACCCGGACAGGCGGCGGTGCGCGCGACCCCTAATGGGTCCAGGGCTCGGCTCGGCGGAACGCGAAATTGTCGGCATACGCGGCCTGCCGGCGCGTCGGCTCCTTCGGCTCGAACACCTGATAGGGAATGCCCTCGCGCTCGCAATAGGCGATCGCCTCTTCCTTGGTGTGGAAGCGAATGGAGAGCTCCTGCTTCATGTCCCTGGAAGAGGTCCAGCCCATTAACGGCTCGATCTCACGGGGCTGTTCCGGTTCAAAATCGAGCTGCCACTCCTTGGTCTTGGCGGTCCCGGATTGCATCGCGTTTTTGGCCGGCTTAAAGATGCGTGCGGTCATGGATGTGAGAACCCCGTGAAAAATGCGGCATTGATGCGCGTGGAGGAAACGGCCATGATGGGGATAGAGACACCTTTCAGGAATTTGATCGGTGATTCCCAAGCCTGGATGTACCCTTTTCCGGACCGGTATAGTCATTATGCTGCGGTGTGACAATGTCAGCCGCGCGGGTAGCTGACCCCTCCCCCGCAAGTCCCCCGAAAAGCATCACCTTCGAAACGACAGGCCATGAAAATCAACGCAACCCTCCCCGAAAAAGGACGCGATCTCCGGCTCGACCTGTTTCGCGGGGTCGCGAACTGGGCGATTTTCCTGGATCATATTCCCGACAACGTCGTGAATTGGGTCACCACGCGCAATTACGGATTTAGCGACGCCGCCGACCTCTTTGTCTTCATCTCAGGCTATACGGCGTCTTTCGTCTACGCCCGGATGATGATCGAACGCGGCTTCCTCGTCGGCGCCACCCGCCTGACCAAGCGGGTCTGGCAGCTCTACGTCGCTCATATCATCCTGTTCGTGATTTACATCGTCTCGATCAGCTATCTGGCGCTGAAGTTCGGCGATTCCGAGATGATCAACGAGTTCAACGTCGCCGGCCTCGTCGACCACGCGACCGAGACACTGCGGCAGGGGCTGTTCCTGAGATTCAAGCCGGTCAATCTCGACGTGCTTCCGCTCTACATCGTGCTGATGGGGCTGTTTCCGCCGGTACTGTGGATCATGCTGCGTCAGCCCAATTGGACGATGCTGGCATCCATCGCGCTATGGCTCACCGCACGGCAGTTCGGCTGGAATCTTACCGCCTATCCCGCCGGCGTCTGGTATTTCAACCCGTTTTGCTGGCAGGTGCTGTTCGTGTTCGGCTCGTGGTGCGCGCTCGGCGGGGCGCGAAAATCGATGGCGGTCATCTCTTCGCCATACACGCTTTATTTCTGTATCGCCTACCTCATCCTCGCCCTGATCATGACCATGGCGGGCAAGTTCCCGGATTTCGGGGCGATGTTCCCGGACTGGCTCTATTCGACCTTCAATCCCAACGACAAGACCAATCTCGCGCCCTATCGTTTCATCCATTTCGTGGTGATCGTGATTCTCGTGATCCGGTTTGTGCCCAAGGACTGGCCGGGCCTTGAATGGAAGATGTTCGATCCGGTCATCGTCTGCGGTCAGCAGTCGCTCGCGGTGTTCTGCGTCGGTGTCTTCCTGTCCTTCGTCGGGCATTTCGAACTGATGCTGAGTTCAGGCTCGCTGTTCGCACAAGTATTTGTCAGTATCGCCGGCATAGCGATCATGACCATCGTCGCCTACTACATCTCCTGGTCGAAGCGGCAGGACAAGCCGCCTCCCAAACCGGCGGTGGCCGCGGCTGCCAAGGCCGCCTGATTTCCGCCTCGATGTGGCCGGCGCGATTCAGGCTGGCCGCCTGGTCGCCATGACCATGGTGGCGACGTCCGCACCTTTACCTGCGGGGCTTGCTGACCACTCTGCCTCGCGATGTAATCCCTCCCCATTCGGCGGACCAGGCGAGCTCCGTCGCTGGCGCTTGGTCGAGATCGCGCCTGCTCCGTGGTCCCTGCAATGCGAACATGGCGCCCTGAGGGTCGATGCATCGGGCGACCCAGCTGCCGTCCGGCAATTCAACCGGGCCCTGGGCGACGCGGCCACCATTGCTCTTCACGCGCCCGGCCGCCACGTCGATATCACCGACATTGAAATAATAAAGCCAAAACGGCAATGGCACTGTCGGAAGTTTGGTGAAGATGCCGCCAATGGTCTGTCCGCCGGCTGAGATCAGCTGGTACGAATCCGACTGGCCGATTTGCGGCGCCGCTTGCTGCCAGCCAAATACTTCGCGGTAGAAGGCGAACGCTGTCTGCCAATCGGCGGCAAGCAACTCATGCCAGCCCACTTGTCCTGAGGCGCCGAACTCGACGGACTGCTGCCAGTCCGGTTTCAGTCCCTTGACCACAGCGAGCGTTGCCGTTTGCGGGTCGGCGACCACGGAAATGCGACCGATATTGCTGTCGGTTGGCGGGACGTAAACGGCGCCACCGAGACGCTTGATCCGGTCGGCGGTTTGATCCACGTCATCGACGCCGACATACCCTACCCATCTCGGCGTCGCGCCCATTTTCCTCGCGTCGTCCGGCAGTTCCATCAGCCCGCTCACCGGAGCTTTTCCCGCGATATACAAGGCGTAGGCCAGATTCGGCGTCGATGCGTCCTGCGCGCCCCAACCGAGGACGGCGCCGTAGAAGGCCTTGGCGGCCGCGACGTCTGTCGTCAACAACTCGTACCAGACAAAACGCCCTTGATGATCGACCACGCCGATTTCTCCGTTCGTGTCCAGACCCCGTTGCCGCACCGCACAGCGCCGAGTGCGCTGCGACTGTCCCGCACAACATGATCATGGACATAGTCGCTCCATAAGAATGCGCTGCTATCATTCATAAACATGAATGAAAACTGAATGCGCCGCGTCGCATTATCGTGTGTGTCACCAGTCTTGCGTGGCGCATTTGCCGAGAGTACAATCGTGACGCTCTGAACTTGAAACTCTCTTAGCAGGTATGGAGGATGCGACTATGCCACGGGTGAAGCAAGCTTCGAAAAAGAGGCGCGTAACCAAAGCCGCCGTACCGGCGTTGGGGGCCGCCGGGTTGTCTTTCGCGATGGTGGGGGGCGCATCTGCATCGGCCGTTCCGACGGACGTGCAGCAGACGAATAATTTTTCACCGACTCAGTCAATCACTCTCGGCGAAGAAGAGATCGCCGACGTCAGCCTGGCGACGTTCTACCTCTTCGACAAGGAGAACCCAGGAACGCTTCGGGGTATGGTACATCAAGCCCGCGGCTGCGGCTGCGGTGGCGGTAGAGGCTGCGGCGGCAGAGGCTGCAGAGGTTGTGGCGGCAGAGGTTGCGGCTGCGGAGGTTGCGTGGGTTGCGCAGGCTGCTGCCTGTCATGGGGCTACTGCCGCCTGTGCTAGGTCGCGGCGCCTGCTTGCCGACACGATCGACAGAAGAATATCGCGATGGCCGGGTCCGAAAAGGTCGACCCGGCCGTCGCATTTCTGCTTCCCGCGTGGCCGCATGCGGATCGTTCGCGCGCAACCCTGCGCCGCGATGATGGCTTCCCGGGTTTCCAATCCATTCAAAAAATGCTAGCGCGCGAACTGCACATGAATGTTCCCGCGGCCATCTGCTGCAGCCGGAGCTTCCGAGTGATTCGTAACATGCGCGTGCTGACGTCATGAACGGCCAACGCAACAAGACCAGGAAGAGCCGCGCGACGCGGCGCCCGGACACGGACCTTCTGCGGTTCGCGCCGAATTTCACCGCCTATGTGCTGCCTCCCGATGTCGTGTGTCTCTATTCCGAGGACCGGAAATTCTTCCTTCACGGCGAGCTCTATTGCGCCCTTGCCGAGGCCATCGGCGAACGTGGCAAGAGCGCGTCGGAGCTGGTTCGCGAATTGGAACGGAAATTTCCGGCCGACAAAATCGAGGAAGCTATCAAACGGCTGATCGAGCGGCGCTATGTTGTGCCGGCCTCGCAGGCTTCCGCGGGCACGATAGCCGGCTATTGGGCGAGCCTCGGCTTGCCTCCTGACGTCGCGGAGCAAAATCTCGGCAAATGTCGCGTCCGCGTCGAATCGATTGACGTGGCGGGCGCGAAAGAGCTTGCGGCCGCGCTGCGTGGACTCGGTGTTCACATCGTCGATCGTTCGCCTGGCCTGACCATCACACTGGTGAACGACTACCTGGAGCGAAAGCTGGCCGAGCTGAACCGGAAGCGGGTGTCGCAAAAAACGCCATGGTTGCTGGTGCAGCCCTCCGGCGTTTTTCCGTTGGTGGGACCGGTGTTCAATCCGGGCGAGACCGCCTGCTGGACCTGCCTGTTCGACCGCATGATCCGCAATCGCGAGATCAAGGGGTTTCTCGATCGATCACCGGCCCGGCCTGTCGCGGTTTCACCCCTCGTCCGCAAGACCTTCGGGCAAAGCGCGATCCAGTTTGCCGCCGTCGAAATCGCCAAGGCGATCGCCTCCGGATTTCGTACCGATTTGCGCGACCATATTGCAAGCCTCGACCTGTTGGGTGCTGCCATTGCAAAGCACTACGTGGCGCGCCGCCCCCAATGCCCGACCTGCGGAAGCAAGAAACTGCAGAACCCGCGCCGGGCACCGCAGCCGGTCGAGCCGGGGCCCGGCGCGACGCTGATCATGACCAGCGGCGGATACCGGACGGTGTCGTCGCGAACCACGGTGGCGCGGTTCCGAAAGCATGTCAGCCCGCTCACCGGTGTCGTCAAGAAGCTCGAGCGGATCGAGGCCGATCTGCCGATGAACACCAACTTTTTCGCCCAGCACAATTTCTCCGCGCCGGCGCACAGCGTAGACCAATTGAGATCCGGACTGAGCGGCGGCAGCTTCGGCAAGGGTTCCACCGCCGAGCAGGGCGAAGCCAGCGCACTGATGGAAGCCATCGAGCGCTATTCGGGAATTTTCCAGGGCGACGAGATCAGGGTCACGCGGCGCTTTACGGATTTTGCGGAAGGAGAAGCGCTCCTTCCCAACGACGTCCAGCTTTTCAGCGAAACCCAGTTTCAGGCGCGGCACAACCTCCAGCCGGACGATTCGCATCCGGTTCCCGATCCGCTCGATCCTTCCGCGCAGGTCGAGTGGTCGCCGGTCTGGTCGCTGCGCGACCGGCGCTTCAAATATCTTCCGACCGGCCTGCTGTATTTCTTCTACCGCGACTTCCATACGGATTCGAACGGTTGCGCGGCCGGCAACACCCGCGAGGAAGCCATCGTCCAGGGATTCCTCGAGCTGGTCGAACGCGATGCCTACGCGATCTGGTGGTACAACCGGCTTCGGCGCGCCGAAGTCGATCTGGGACAATTCGACGATTCCTATGTCCGGGACCTCCGGACCCAGTTTGCCGATGCCGGACGCAAGGTCTGGGTGCTCGACGTCACCAGCGACCTCGGTATCCCCACCTATGTCGCGATCATGCACTGGATGCAAAACGACCAGGAGAATATCGAGTTCGGCTCCGGCGCCCATTTCGATCGCCGCATCGCCTTGCTGCGTGCCCTCACCGAGCTGACCCAGTTCCTGTCGATCGGCATGATGGACGGCGCCAGCGGCGAGAAGCCGACCTTGGACGGCGTCACGCCGTTGCGGCTGGAGCAATATCCATTCCTGATTCCGAGCGACAAGCCGGTGGTGCCGCCGGCGCCGGGCCTGAAGGTCCATGACAACACCCGCGATCAGGTCAATGCCTGCGTCGAGATCGCCACGAAAGCGGGTTATGATTTCATGGTGCTCGACCAGACCCGGCCCGATGTCGAGGTTCCGGTCGTCCGCGTGATCGTTCCCGGCTTGCGGCATTTCTATCAGCGTTTCGGGCCGGGCCGGCTTTACGATGTGCCCGTGAAACTCGGATTGCTGGATCGGCCGCTGGCGGAAAGCGAACTCACGCCGTTCCTTCCCCACACCTGAGGAACAACCGGCTTGAGCGCTCCCGGAAAAAAACGAGGGCGAAAGATCGCATCATCAGCCATTTCGGCGCGGCTGAATCCTCGGGTCACACTCGAAGCACTGGCGGACGGAAGCATCGCCGCTTGCTTCAATGGCTACTCGGATGGCTTGGGAAAATTCAGCATCGGCGCCGTGGAGCGCGCGCAGGCCCTGCGCAGCGGCCTGCCGCTCGATTTCGTATCCGATGGCCGCCATCCCGACCAGGAAATCGAATTGTTGGTCCAGCGATTGGCCCGGCGCGGTCTCTTGGAATACCGCCTCGCGGACACGGGCGGCAGGAAAGACCTGGTCGTCATCGAACCGCAGCTTGCCGACTATTGGCCGCGAACACCGAAGCTCGGCGCCGACGACGTCGTCGTGCTGTCCCGGTTTTCATATCTGCGACGGCGCGGCAATGAAATGGTGCTGGAATCACCGCGCGCCGGCGCGTTGTTTCGGATTTGCGATGCGAAGATCGCGGCCGCCCTCGCGCTCTTGGCCACACCGCAAAGGATCGGCCGGCTGCGGCGGCAGCAGGGCTTTCCCGGGGCCGAGCTAATCGCCTTGCTGCTGGATTGCGGAATCCTCTTCAAGGTCGATGCCGCCGGCGACGGTCTCCGGGCGACCGAGGGCGACCACGATGTCGTAACGTGGGACTTTCACGATCTGCTGTTCCACGCCCGCAGCACCGAAGGCCGGCAGGCTAATCCGTTGGGCGGACTTTATCCTTTCGCGGGCGTCATCTCTCCACTGCCGGCGGTGCGGCCGCCCTGGCCCGGGAAAAGAATAGAACTTGGCGAGCTTTCGACAGAGATCGCGGAAGCCAACTCGCCGTTCGCTCAGCTGCTGCACGAACGTCATTCGACGCGCGACTTCGACGACGCGCGACCGATCACGCTCGCCGAGCTTTCGCGCTTTCTCGACAGAACGGCGCGGGTCCGGTCGAATTGGACCAGCAAGCCCGATTTTGGTGAGGAAGGTCCTGATATCGAATACACCACCAGGCTTTATCCGTCGGGAGGCAGCGCCTATGAGCTCGAGCTCTATCTGGCTGTCGCCAACTGCGAGGGACTGGCGCGCGGCTTCTATCATTACGATGCCGGCAGGCACGCGCTAGTTGTGATCGACGCGCCGGCCCAGGAACTCGAAGCGATGTTGGCGGCGGCCGAATTTGCCATCGGCGCTTCAGCCGCGCCCCAGATCCTGATCACAATCGCCGCGCGTTTTGGCCGGATTTCCTGGAAGTATTCTTCAATCGCGTATTCGCTCATCCTGAAGGACGTCGGCGTGCTGATCCAGACGCTCTATCTGATGGCGACCGATATGGGGCTGGGCGGATGCGCAATCGGGACCAACGATATCGATCGGTTTTCCAAAATGACCAGCATCGAATTCCACATCGAGGGGCCGGTCGGGCAATTTGCGCTCGGCCGCGGCAGCAAGACCGAGGCCGAAGATTAGACCCAAGACTAGACCATCGTGTCAGCGACGATCCATCTCATCATGCATGGTCGGGGCAGCTGGATTCGAACCAACGACCTGCAGTACCCAAAACTGCCGCGCTACCAGGCTGCGCTATACCCCGTTTATCCCTTCGGGAAGCCACGTCGATACACGCTTCAAGTGCGGCCAGCAAGGCTGGCCATGCGCCTCTCACCGGGCGTTAAAGAGCGGATGGCCGACCCGGTCGCCGGGCTCGATGCCGTATTTCTTCGCGGTCCCCGCGATGACCTCCAGCACCCCCTTGGCCAGCCCCCGCGACGGGATGATCCGGGTCGACAGCGGCTCGGTGTTTTCGGCGATCCGCAGGATCCGGCCGTCGGCGCGGATGAAGATCATGTCGAGCGAGATGTAGGTGTTCTTCATCCACATCGACACTTCCTGCTCTGGGGAGAAGTCGAACAGCATCCCCTTCCCGTCCGCGAGTTCCTTGCGGTACATCAGGCCGGTTTCCTTTTCCTGTTCGGTCGTCGCCATCTCGACCGAGAAAACCTGCACCCCGTTCTTGGTGACGATCTCCAGCGGCTCGACGGTCGTGGCTTGCGCGCCAAGGAGCGAGACGGCGCAAAGCGCGACGATGGCAACCAAATAAAACAACGGCCGCGCAACGACCCGGCCGGCACCTCGATCGAAATTCATGGACAACGCTTACCCGAGCTAAGGAGGGATTTTGTCGGGCGCGACCCTAGCCCGAGGATCGTGGCAAATACCAGACCGCCCGCCACCCCGGCGCCGTCATTTTCGACCCGAGGCGGGCGGTTTTGCTTCGGCGGCGCGGCAGGCAGGCAGGCCGAAAATTAGTGGGATGACAGCCCGGGCGAGCCGTTTTCCGGCTGGATTTCGGCGGCCATCATGCCCTTGGAACCGGGCCCGAACCGCACCAGCACGTACTGGCCGGGGCGAAGCTCGGTCATGCCGAAGCGGCGCAGGGTTTCCATGTGGATAAAAATGTCCGGCGTCCCCTCCCCGCAGGTCAGGAAGCCGAATCCACGCAGCCGGTTGAACCACTTGACCTGCGCCCGCTCCAGCCCCGAGGTCGGGGTAACGCTGACATGGGTCCGCGGCGGCAGCATCTGCGCCGGATGGATGGCAGTCGATTCGTCCATGGAAAGAATCCGGAACGCCTGGTAGCCCTTGGCGCGCTGCACACATTCGCACACCAGCCGCGCGCCCTCATAGGCGGTCTGGTAGCCGTCGCGCCTAAGCACGGTAACGTGCAGGAGCACGTCCGGCCATCCATTGTCGGGCACGATGAAGCCGTAGCCCTTTGATGCGTCGAACCATTTTATGACGCCCGAGATTTCGACGAGGTTGGCGGCGGCATCGCCCAAACCCGAAATCGCATCGATCGAGGGATCGCGCTCGGCGCCGCCCGCAAACTCGCCAGGCGCAAGCCTGTTCGGCCCCGCCCCGCCGGGCGGGCCCTTCTTGGACTCAAATCCGTCCGACCCCATTATTCCGGACCCCACACATCATCATCGGCCCGTCATCTGAAGCGACGGCGCCGGGAACAACGCGCCCCGCCCATGATGTTTCATGACGACGCCACGCGAATCTCTCGAATCAAAAGATAACACTCCCGCTTGCGGCGCATAGATAAAAAACAAATTTGCGGGAACCTATGAACAGTCTTGCACAGCCGCGAATCAAATAGGCATCAATTGCCGACGAACGGCCCGAGCGTTTCCCCGATATCGTGCCTGATGACGAGATCGGCCATGTCGTCCTGGTCGGTGGGCTCGTTATTGATAATCACCAGCCGAGCGCCGCACTGCTTCGCCATCAGCGGAAAACCCGCGGCCGGCCAGACCACTAGCGAGGATCCGATCGCCAGGAACAGGTCGCAATGCTGCGCCAGTTCCGTCGCCCGCCGCATCGCGTCCTCCGGCATCGCCTGCCCGAAGGAGATGGTGGCGGTCTTGACCGGCTCATCACAGACCGTGCAATCCGGCGCGCCGCCGCTTTGCTCAAAACTCTGCCTGACCCAGCCGAGCTCGTAATCCCGGCCGCAGCCGATGCAGCGGGCGTAAGTGGTATTGCCATGCAGCTCGATGACGTGCTCGGCGGCAAACCCGGACGTCTGATGCAGGTTGTCGATGTTCTGGGTGATGATGGCCGGGATCTTGCCAGCCTTATAGAGCGAGGCGAGCGCGCGATGGCCGCGCCCCGGCTTGGCCGCCGCGAAGGTCGGTTCCATCGCAAAGCGCCGCCGCCAGGCTTCGGCTCTCGCTTCCGGACTGGCGACGAATTCATCGAACGGAATCGGACGGTTGCGGGTCCACAATCCGCCGGGCGAGCGGAAATCCGGAATCCCGCATTCGGTCGAGATGCCTGCGCCGGTGAAGGGAACGATCGTCGACGCCGCGGCGATCATGTCGCCGAGCTGTTCGACGCCGCTGCGAAGACTGGAAGCGATCATTGACGTGGGATCCGAAGGGTTGGCCGTGCCGATTATAGCACGGCCCGCCGGATTGCCAGGTCAACCTCCGCAGAGTCAACCTCCGCAGAGCCAACCTCCGCGGAGCCAACCTCCCCCGCAGCTTCCGATTTCCCCTCCCGATTACGCAGCTTCCGCAATCGGCCCGGTCCCCTCGGTCCCCTCGCGCTTCTTCTCTTCGCTCTTCTCTTTCCTGGGCTTTGCGACCGGACCTGAAGCCGGTGCTTTTTTCGACGATTTGCCGTATTGCGAGAGCCTTTCCATCTCGGCTTCCAACTCGGCCTGTCGCGCCGCGACCTTCTCCGCCAATTTCTCTATTGTCGGTCGCGCAACGCAGCGAGTTCGTCGATGTTCAGTGCGTCCAGATCGATCTTTGCCATACAGTCCTCCTGTTTTTTTACGTAACCGCGAAGCCGCGCATGCCACAAGCAGGCGACGAGTCTTTTCCACTGTCGCCGATGTTATCCACCGCGAACGTCGAACAAACTTGCGAGTCACAATCCTGCAACGCCTCGTCCCCATTCGCGCCCCAATCACGCGCGCCAATAGACACGGGACACGACTCACAAAGGATGGGCATGACGGAACAGCCGGACAACGCCGCTTCGGAGCGGGAAGAAATCATCGCGCGCGTCGCGCACTTCAAGGCCACGCAGCAGAAATTCGAGCGCGAACGCGAGGAATATTTTGTCGCGACGCTGGAAGGCGCGCGGCATTCGCACGGCCCGCGCCGCACCGTCGAGGACATGCCGTTCTGGTCGTGAGGCGGAGGTTGCAATTTTGTCGTCCCTGCGAAAGCAGGGACCCATACGCCGTGAAGTTCCTGAGAGAGGCAGTGCGCGTTGACTTTCCTCGTCGCGCGTCGCAGCAACGAGTATTTGTGGTTATGGGTCCCCGCGTTCGCGGGGACGACGGATAAAGATCCGAATTTCAAACAGCAAGTAACTCGCAGACAGAGTCCCGCGATCTCGCCGCGTGTTTTCGCGCGAGGTTTGCGTTTAGTCCGACTCCTTCTGAAAAGAGGGCGCAGGGAATGCCGGGCGCCCGATGCGCCCGCAAGCCGCGTATGCAATGGTAGTGGTAGAGCGCACACGCGTTCGTCAGGTCACACCGGAATCACCCGGCATTCCCCGCGCAATGGTTTTACGGCTTATATCGCGCTCTCCCCGGTGTGCCGGGCTTGTTTGCCACCGTCGCCGGCGGAGTTGCCTCCGCCAACTTGACACCAGCGTCGGGGTGTCAGGACCACACGACTTCGCCGTCCGCGCTAAATGCCCTCGTCAGAAGCATTTCTCGCGTCCACCGCATCCCGCCCCGCGCTCGTGACGATCGCGAAACGCCCCTCAAGTGGGACGGGACGGCGGGATTTCTAAACTGATTTGCGATTCTGTAAAACAGAAATATTTTTGCTTGAGGTACTGGACAATGGCAAATGCGGCCTGCGCAATGGCGCACTGATTTGCCCGTCGGGTACGGATTAGCTTGGCCCCAAATGAAAAGCCCGGAGACGTTGCTCCGGGCTCTTCGATCCGTTGTTACCAGTGCCGCCAGTAGCGGTGCCGGTAGTAAGGCCCGCCATTATAGGCGTAAGGCCCGTAATAGGCCGGACCGTAATAGCGGGGGCCGTAGGACCCGTAATAGCCATAGCCCGGATAGCCATAGCCCGACCCATAGTAATAAGGACCATAGGCGCCGGCGGCGAGCGCGCCGGCCGCTAGCCCGAAAGCCAGGCCCGGACCAATGCCGCGCGCCTGTGCCGGTGCAGGCGCCGTCACGGCAGTTGCGGCGACCGCGGCAACCGTCGCCAGAACGGCTAATGTCTTTTTCATCTTCGTCTCCTCCAATCGATTACCCTTATGATAACGCGCACTCCGTTCGGTGGTTGCAGCGGAACTCGCCCCGTTGCCGCGTTCCGCGGCAGCAATGCCGTCAACACCTCGTCTCTCATGAAACTCGCTTCGCATAAAAAAAAGAGCGGCTCGTGTGAGCCGCTCTCTGTTTTCCTGTGCCGACGATTTACTCGCCGCAGGGATGCCGCAGACCGTCAAAGCCGAGATAGGTCCCGGACGCCGGGTCGTAGGACCGGTAACGCTGCGCGCAATAAGAAGGGTCGGCTGCGCCTGAGACCACGTAGCCCGGGCTCGACACGGCATAGCCAGGATCGTCGGCGTAGTAGCTGTCGTCATAGGCGTAGTCGTCGCCGTAATAGGGATAGCCGTAGCCGTAGCCAAGCGCGCTACCGACCGCCAGCCCACCGATAAACGCTCCGCGACCGAAGTGGCGGTCGTGATCCCGACCACCGCGATATCCGCCTTGATATCCACCTTGCGCGAACTGCGCGCCGCGTCCGGCGAAATTCCCGCCGCTCACGCCGGGACGGGCGCCGATGCTGGCTTGCGCGCCGCGGAACGCCGGTGCGCCGCCCATTCTCATGCCGCCGCCCATTCCGCCTCCGCCGATGTGCATACCACCGCCGCCGCCACCGCCGATGTGCGCACCACCGCCGCCACCGCCGATGTGCGCGCCACCACCGCCACCGCCACCGCCGCGTCCCATCGGACCGGCGGCCAAGGCCGGAGTTGCAAGCACCAAGGTCAGCGAAAGGGCCGCTGCGCCACACATACCAAGTTTCGACATCGCATTTCTCCCAAAAAGATATGGGGGAGAACAATGTGAATACCGGATCGTTCCGATATTGCGGGGTGATTTCGGAGTTGTGATGATGAAGCGCGCCTACGCGACGGATATGTTCCGCGATGGGGAACGGCTGGAATAATTCAATCGGGCAAAAAATCCTGGCGGCGCGGAACGAAACGCCCGTCATAACGTTCTGGCTTGTGAAGTGAGCAGCAACCTGGAAAGTGCAACAACCTCGAAAGGGGTGAGAGCATGAAAGACCCCGTCGGCAGCTTCGGTTGCCGGCGGGGTTTTTCATTTTTGCGGTTTTGCGGTCCATCGCTTCAGATAGGCTCGCCGCTGTTCCCTGCGCGCGCAAGCCGCCCGATCATGCGGTCGAGATGCCAGACTTCGACGTCGCAGCCGTCCGCGAACTGGCGCGCGGCCGTCAAGGCCTCCGCGTCGGTGTCGGCTTCAATCGGCCGGTACGATGAAACCCGGTTGTCTCGGTTGATCAGATAAGCCCGATAGGTCGGCATGGTGCTCTCCCTTGCGAGGGGAGACAACGCGCGGGAAATGCCGTGTCAGAGCAGGCAGCCATGCGGGAACCGAATGGAACCCGCCATCCCGATGTGACGTCCGCAACCGGACAGAAACGATTGAGGCCGGTGCTTATTATATGTACTGCAAGACACCGCCGGTTGGTGAGTGATGGACGAAGCCAGCTTAAGAGAACAGGCCGCGCGCTGCCGCCGCCTCGCCAAACACGCCGATCCCTTCACCCAGAAGAGACTCCTGGATCTCGCCTCCGAATATGAAGCGAGAATAGCGAAGCTCGAGCCGCAGCCGATGGCTGCGACCCGGAGCTTGCGGGAGGGCGAGACGTAGGCGGCTCAAAACATGCTTCGCGCCCGGGCGACTACTTCTTCAATTCAAACTCCAGCAGGATCGTCGTGGGCGTTTCCTTGAACTCCTTGACGACGATTTCACGCACCGTGCCGGCCAGTTCCTCGAGCGGCTTGTCGGCATAAAGGCGCGGAAAACTCACCGTCACCGCTGCAGGTAGCCATTGTGCCATTTGAAGCCGACTTCCGGCTTGATGCCCGTGGCCTGCTTGAGATCGGCTTCGACGGCCTTCGAATGGGCCAGACCGTTTGAAATCACGTCCACCACGCCGCAGCCGGCGAGGCTGGCGGCGAGGACGGCGATGGCGATAGCGCTGCGAAGATTCGTGTGGCACCGGGTGAAATCAGCTTTCGGCCATGTTTGTCGGTCCTGACCCGGTTCGCGTTCATCCGGTTCGGCCCTGCCCTCACCTCCATTTTGCTGCTATTGAACTCCCCGAACCCGCAACCAATCTCTTCAAAACCCCAAGGGAGCCAGAAACCATGCGTTATCTCCACACCATGCTGCGCGTACGCAATCTCGATGCCGCGCTGAAATTCTATCAGGAAGCGCTGGGATTGAAGGAGGTCCGCCGCATCGACAACGACAAGGCAAAATTCACGCTGGTGTTTTTATGCGCCGCCGAGGACGTCGGCCTGCTCAAGAATTTGCCGCAGAACCGCGGCGCGCCGCTGGTCGAGCTCACCTATAATTGGGACGAGGAAAAATACGGCGAGGACCGCTATTTCGGCCACCTCGCCTATGAGGTCGACGACATCTACGCCACCTGCGCGAACCTGATGAAGATGGGCATCACCATCAACCGTCCGCCGCGCGATGGCATGATGGCGTTCATCCGCTCGCCCGACCTGCATTCGATCGAACTGTTGCAGAAGGGCGACGCCAAGCCGCCGGCGGAGCCGTGGACCTCGATGCCGAACACCGGCCACTGGTGAGGCCAGCTACACCTTTTCAAGGCGACTATCGCCGTAGGAAATTCCGAAGACCGGCCAGCGGATTATCGAGTTGGGCTTCATCCTTCGAGACGCGGCCTTTCAGGCCGCTCCTCAGGATGAGGTCTTAGACCCTCATGGTGAGGAGCCCGCCGCAGCCCGTGAGGGCGAAGGCGGGCGTCCCGAACCATGAGGCCACCAAGCCCGCTTCCAAATTCCTGTTCACGATCGGTGAACCTTTTGCGGTCAGATTTGACTCACATCTGAGGTGCCGCATGAGCCAAGCCCAGCACTATAAATTCCAGGCCGACCAGGCCAAGCGCCTGGCCCGTCAGGTCAGCGACGCCGAGGTGCGCGAGCGGCTCTTGGAAATGGCCGGCGAATACAGCCGCTACGCCGAACTCATGGAAGCCCGCGAGCAGCCGCGCGAACCAGCGCTGGGCTGATCTTCCCTCACAATCAGACGTTTTTCCTTCGCTTGCCGGAACATCGCGCCCGCTTCCGCGTTCCTGAATCATCTGAGGATTTCAAGGAGGCGAACGTGGGAAAAGGAATTCTGCTCTGGCTGCTCGGCGTGCCGATCCCGGTGATCATTCTGTTGTGGCTGGTGTTCGGCCACTGACTTCAACCGATCGGCGACCGCTGTCGCAAATCAGGCTCCGCCGCAGGCGGGGCTTTTTTTGCGGGATGCGGCGATCGAAAATCCACCACGGCACGCGCTTTTTTTTGCAAATTCCGGTATGACCCGCGGGAAAGCGGATCACTCGGGAGCGAAATCGCGTGCAGGAAAACAAGGGACAACTCACGATCTGGGGCCGGGCCAATTCGGTCAACGTGCAGAAGGTGCTGTGGTGCCTGCGCGAACTCGATCTCGCCTACGAGCGGATCGACGCCGGCATGGCGTTCGGCAAGAACCGCGAGGCGGATTATCTCGCCATGAACCCCAACGGGCGGGTGCCGACGCTGGTCGACGGCGACTTCGTGCTCTGGGAATCCAATTCGGTGATGCGTTTTCTGGTGATGGCCTATGGCAAGGGATCGGCCATCTACCCCGAGGCGCCGAAACGGCGCGCCGGCGTCGACCGCTGGCTGGACTGGACGCTGTCGACCGTGCAGCCAGTCGACCGTCCGGTGTTCTGGGCGCTGGTGCGAACCCCGCCCGAACAGCGCGACATGGTCGCGATCCAGAAAGACGTCGATGCCGAAGCCGAGGTGTGGCGGATCGCCGACGCGGAGCTGGCGAGCCGCCGCTTCATCGAAGGCGACGATTTCACCATCGCCGATATCGCGATCGGCGCCTATGCGAGGCGCTGGTTCGGGGTCGAGGGCGTCAGCAAGCCGAAGCTCGCCCATCTCGAACGCTGGTTCGGGCAATTCGCCGAACGGCCCGGATTTCGACAATTCATCGCGCCGCCGATGTCGTGAGAATCCATTCGTCATTCCGGGGCGCGTCGAAGACGCGAACCTCAGGTGCGCAATTGCGCACCGGGGAATCTCGAGATTCCGGGTTTGCGTCTTCGACGCGCCCCGGAATGACGTGCGTGCTTCAGCGCCGGCTGGAGCTGCCGACGCCGACGCTGATCGAGCCGCCGATCCTCACACAGGTATTTGTGCCCTCGACCTTGACGAAGCCGGGGCCATAGGCCGCGCAGGCATTGCTGCTGCCGGACCGCTTCAGAGGAAGCAGCTTTTCGGAATTTTTCGGTGTGTCCAGCTTCGCAGCAACGGCGGATTGGGCCAGCACCGCGGAGACCGGCAGCGCCAGGACGACGATCGCAAGCAGGAGGTTTCGCATCCCGCCTTTTATCGCCTGTCGCCTCTCGGCGCTACCGCACGAATTTGATGCCGGCCACCTTTCCGCGGCGCCAGACCACTTCGCAGTTTCGTCCGGTTCGGGCATCGCGCGAGAACGCCAGCCGCAATTTGGCCGGTAGCGTGTTCGGATCGTCGAGTGTGATCCTGGCGCCGGTGGTGGACAAATCCTTTACCGTGCAGCGACGCGCCGCGAAGCCGCCTTCGAGCGTGATCCACCCGGGCTGGTGTAGTGATTTGCGCGCTTCCCGCTTCTTGTTGGCTGCGATCATCATCTCGATTTGCTCCTGAGCCCCCCTCCTATCCCGCAGGCGCTAATAAACCGTTGCAACGCATGGATGTTTTGGGGCGCC